>JANODS010000190.1:0-21191 GCA_031412835.1 Acidobacteriota bacterium
TCGGCTGAGACGGCCTTTCAACGCGATTCACCTCAAGGGCGCGTTCAAATTCGACTTCTTCCCGGCGGCCGCGGAGGGATTTTCCCAGTCGGAGCTGCGGCGAAAGCGCTCTATTGTCTCGGCTATCCCCGGACTTACGGACATCGAATTCGCCATATCCAGCCCGGAGGATACGATTCTGGCTAAGCTGGATTGGTTTCAAAAAGGGGGAGGGACCTCCGACCGCCAATGGCACGACATACTGGGTGTGCTGCGAGTTCAGGCGGCCACGCTGGAAGATGACTACTTGCGGCACTGGGCCTTGCAATTGGGCGTCGAAGCTTTGTTGGACAAGGCAAAGGGTGACCTTCGGGCTTCGATCCGGAGTTGAGTGGCGAAGGCCGTTCCAGCCGACAGCGTTAGGGCGCGAGTTTGTCGGACAAGGGTTGGCCGACGACGAAAATTTGGCGGAGTTTCGAGCCGTCGGCGGAGCGGGTGAACTTGAGGTCAGCACGGCGCGGCCCGGACAGGGAAAAGCGCTTGGCGGGTACGGCGTGGACGGCGAAGGGTAGGTGGACGGTCGCCAATTCGGTGACGACTGTTCCCTTTGATGTGGGCCGAACCGCACAACTTTCGGGGTTTACACAACGTTGCGGGAGTCCTCCATACTGGAGTGTGACCAACCGATGAAGGACCAAAAACAGAGCTTGGGTTTGTTCGACGCGACCACGATTGTGATGGGGTCGATGATTGGGTCCGGGGTGTTCATTGTGGCTGCCGACATTGGGCGGCAGGTGGGATCGCCGGGGATGATGATGATGGCGTGGGTGGTGACGGCGGTGTTGACGCTGATCGCGGCGCTGAGCTATGGCGAGTTGGCGGCGATGATGCCGAAGGCGGGCGGCCAGTACGTGTATCTGCGCGAGGCGTTTGGACCGATGTATGGGTTCTTGTACGGCTGGACATTCTTCACGGTGATTCAGACGGGGACGATTGCGGCGGTGGCGGTGGCGTTTGCGAAGTTCCTCGGGGTGTTTGTGCCCGATGTGCCGCAGAAGACGGTGGCGATTGTCCTGATCGTTTTTCTGACCTGGCTGAACACGCGGGGGTTGCGAACGGGGGCGCTGGTGCAAAACGTGTTCACAGTGGCGAAGACGGGGGCGCTGGTCGGGCTGATCGGGGCAGCGATCGTAGTGGGGCGGAACGATGTGGCGGTGGCTCGAAATTTCGGGGACAATTTTTGGGCGGGTGGGTTCGATGGGCTGACGGCGGTGCGGGTGTTGGGCGTAGCGCTGGTGGGTTCGTTATTCTCGTCCGACTCGTGGAACAACGTGACGTTTACGGCGGGCGAGACGCGGAACCCGAAGCGGAACGTGCCGTTGTCTTTGCTGCTGGGCGTGGGGTTGGTCTCGGTGCTGTATCTGCTGGCGAACTACGCTTACCTGCTGGTGCTGCCGTTTGAGCAGATTCAGAATGCGGCGCAGGACCGCGTGGGCACGGCGGCGGCGAGCGCGATTCTGGGGCCGGTGGCGGTACAGGTGATGGCGGCCGCGATTATGGTGTCGACGTTCGGCTGCGCGAATGGGCTGACGCTGGCCGGGGCGCGCGTTTACTATGCGATGGCGCTGGACAAATTATTCTTCCAGCAGGCCGCCCGGCTGGACCCCAAAACGCAGGCACCGGTGACCTCGCTGTGGATTCAGTGTTTGTGGGCGTGTGGCTTGACGTTGACGGGCAGTTATAATGACCTGCTCGACTATGTTATATTCGCTGTTTTGCTTTTCTACATTCTGACGATTGTAGGGATCTTCGTGCTGCGCCGAACGCGCCCTGATGCCGAAAGACCCTACAAGGCGTTTGGCTATCCGGTGCTGCCGGCGTTGTACATATTGCTCGCTAGCGGCATTGAGCTGTTGTTGTTGCTCTACAAACCAAGCTTTACGTGGCCCGGGCTGATCATTGTGCTGCTTGGCATTCCGGTATATTTCTGGTGGACAAAAGGGAAGGTCAAGGCATGAGTCTTTTTGCAGTTAAGCCGCTTTCGCGGATCATCGAAGAGTCGGAGAGCGGTGAGCATCAACTGAAGCGAACGCTCTCGGCAACACAGCTAGTGGCGCTGGGCATCGGCGCGATTATTGGGGCGGGCATCTTTACGCTGACGGGCGTGGCCGCGGCCGAACACGCGGGCCCGGCGATTACGCTGGCCTTCATCGCGGCGGCGATTGGGTGCGCTTTTGCTGGGCTTTGCTACAGCGAGTTCGCGACGATGATTCCAATAGCGGGGTCGGCCTACACGTATGCGTATGCAACGATGGGCGAGTTGCTGGCTTGGATCATCGGTTGGGATTTGGTGCTGGAGTACGCGGTAGGGGCGGCGACGGTGGCGGTGGGATGGAGCGGGACGCTGGTTTCGTTATTCCACAACTTCGGTATTGATTTGCCGGTGCAGATTCTGGCGGGTCCGTTTGAAGCGGTGAGGATGCCGGATGGGACCGAGGCAACGGGCTTAATCAACTTGCCCGCGGTTTTCATTGTGTGCGCGATTTCGATTCTGTTGATGCGGGGAATTCAAGAATCGGCGCGGGCGAATGCTGTGATTGTGGTTTTGAAGGTAGCGGTGGTGGTGGTGTTCATTGCGATCGGATGGTCGTTTGTAGACCCCGCCAACCACGTAAACTACATTCCGGCCAACGAAGGGCCGAGCCGTTTTGGTTATACCGGAATTCTGCGGGCTGCCGGAGTCATTTTCTTTGCGTATATTGGGTTTGACGCCGTTTCCACGGCGGCGCAGGAGGCGAAGAATCCGAAGCGGGACATGCCGATTGGGATTATCGGTTCGCTGATTATCTGTACGATTTTGTTTATTCTTTACGCCCACGTGCTGACGGGCATTGTGAACTACAAAGAGCTGAACGTGCCTAGCCCGTTGACGCTGGCGCTGAACAAGATGCCGTATACGTGGTTGGCGATTACGATGAAGCTGGCGGTATTGGCGGGTTTGACGTCGGTGATTCTGGTGATGTTGTTGGGCCAGAGCCGGGTGTTTTACTCGATGTCGCGGGACGGATTGTTGCCGAAGCTGTTCAGCGACATTCATCCGAAGTGGCAGACGCCTTGGCGGAGCAATTTGTTGTTTATGATCTTTGTGAGCCTGTTTAGCGCCTTTGCGCCGATTTCGGTGGTGGGCGAGATGACTTCGATTGGGACATTGTTTGCGTTTGTGTTGGTATGCGGCGGGATCTTGGTGATGCGGAGGACGCATCCGGACTTGCCGCGACCGTTCAGGACGCCATGGGTACCGCTGGTGCCGGTGCTGGGAGTACTTGTGAACTTGGCATTGATGGCTGGGCTGGGATGGTCGAACTGGCTACGTCTCTTCATCTGGATGGGACTTGGGTTGGCCATATACTTCGGCTACAGTCGGCACCACAGCCGGTTGCGGACTGTCCCCGTTACTGGCCCGGGAAAGGGCGGTCGCTAGAGCGCCCAGGTTTTCCGTTTGGAAGGGCCGCACAAAAGCTTCGTGCGCGAAGTTTGCGGCCCAACTGATTCTGTCTTCTTTTGAACGGCGTCGCATGGCGAGCAGAGTCTGGCTCATTTTGTGACCCCGGCGGGCGAGGATGGCGAGGGCCATCGTTGATACGCGGCTCGACGGATCTTTGGCGGCCTGTTCGACGAGCGTCATGAGGCCGTCGGGATCGGACCTGTGGGCGATGCCCTCGATGAGATTGGCCCGGACCCGTTCGCTGGGGTTGAGGTAGAGCTCTTCGATTTTTGAAACGTTTTGCATGTAACGCCCGAGAAGTTTGACGGCCTTGGACTGGACGCGGATATCGGGATGGCGCGCGAATTTGAGCAGCGTGACCGAGATGCGATTAGGGTCTGATGTGTCCTCGACAAGCGTCAGGCAGCGTTGAATCTCCGGGAAGGGGACCTCGGCGGGCCAAGCCCGTCCTGAAAGCAATCGCTGGAGGAGTTTGGTGTCGTAGGAGGAGTCGTGGGCCATCGTGAAGCCCATGAGCGTCTTCGCTTGCTCTTCAGACAGAGCGTGCGGATCGAGTAGCGCCCGGGATATGACGTGTCCTTCCACAAGAAAATCGGCCTGTTCGCTGTGGCCTTGTTGGATGGTCGCGAGGAGATAATCGAAGAGTTCGGGGGGATGCGATAGCCCGATCCAACTGTCTAGCTGGCGCGCGACACTGGTAGCGCAACCAGCCATCACAGACGCCCAATTTTCAACGTTGGTTGGCATTGTTTGAAAGGCTTATCGTCAGTGGTGGAGAAAGTTTGAGGGCGGCCTGCGATATACTTCGGCTATGAGACTCGTATTGGTGTTGCTCAGCGCCGCCCTCGCGGCTTGGTCGGCTCCTGATTTTTCTGGCTCCTGGAAGGTCAACGTGGCCAAGAGTAGTTTCGGCGCGTTTCCCGCCCCGGATAAGTACACCCGGGTGATTGAGCACAAGGAGCCCACGCTGAAAATCGAGGAGGCTCAGGCCTCGGAACGGGGCGAATGGACGGCGGTGATGAACCTGGCCACGGACGGCAAGGAGACCAAAAGCGAAATTCGGGGCAATGAGCTGAAATCGATCTCCAAGTGGGATGGCGATGTTCTGGTGGTGAAGAGCAAGTTGAGTTTCAACGGTAACGAGGTAGAACTGAACGACCGGATGACCTTGTCGGAAGACAAGAAGACGATGACGGTTCAACGGAAGATCGAGGCGCCCCAGGGCACGATGGAGCAGTCGATGGTCTTTGAGCGCCAGGAAGCGGCGGCCAAATAGGCGCCTCGACCGAATTTACTTGCATCATTAGATTTTTTTCATTAACTTATCTTTAGCTGTCCTTGGCGGGCAACTACAGATCGATTATGAAAAAGCTTTTTATTGCGAATATTCCCTTTCAATCCACGGAAGAGGAGCTGCATGCTTGGTTTATCGGCCAAGGCGTTTCGCCGACGGCGGTCGCGATTGTTCGCCACCGTCTGACGGGTGATTCGAGGGGATTTGGTTTCGCGGACTTTGCGACGTCGGTGGACGCCGAAAACGCCGTGGCGGCCTTGAACGGTGGAGACTTCCAGGGGCGCTCTTTGCTGTTGAGCGTGGCGCGAAGCGAAGGTCCGGCCGTGCTACCGGTAGGGGAGCCGAGTTCTGTCGGATCGTAACGAATTCGTGATGGTCGACGACATAGCGTGCGAAAATGAAAGTTAGGAATGTGGGGTTACTGGCAGCTTTCGCTTCGGTTACTAATCATCGGCTTTCTGGCGCCGTTGTCGATTGGAGTTACATTCCTCTTGGCGGGCTATTTTCTTACGCGAAACGCGTCCGATCTGGAAGAGCACGGGGATGTGATCCGCGCGCGGGTGCGCCAGAATGAGGTCCAAAAGGACGGTCTCTGGGTTCAGTTTGAGTATTTAGACGAGAAGGGAGGGCTGCACAAAGGTACCGCGATTTTGAACGGATCGACGGCAGCGGCGGTTCAAACGTCTGGATTCATCGAAATCCGTTACGACCGGCGGCGGCCGGAGATTTACGACATTGCGACTAACGGCACGCAAAGCTTTGACCGCTCGATTCGGATAGGAATCTTGGTAGGTGGAATTATTTCCGTCTGCGCCGCCTTCGGCTTGGTGGCGTTGCGAGCGTTTCGGATTTTCCGAATTTGTCGACTCCTGAAGATGGGGCTCCTCGTCAACAGCGCGGTCCGGGTGCACGTTCGAGAGGACCGAACCAAAGCGGCGACTCAGTTCACCTACGCTTATCAGGGAGCCAATGGCCGGTGGTACGAGGGGATCTCTCCTGTTCTCCCTCCTAACTATCTGGATCGATTTCCTATTGGTCAGCCCATTCGAGTGGTCTTTGACCGGGCCAAACCTCGGCGAAGCGAAGTGGATATCTTTGGCATCCGTCCACGCCCGTAACTAGAGTACGAACGAGAAACCGATCGAGTACTCGTTTTGGCGGAGCCAGTTGGAACGGTTGAATAGTTCGAACGGCTTCGGGGTTCCGTACTGCCGCAGATCGAAGCGGATGAGGAACATGGGATTGACCCGAATCTTCAACCCCGCGCCATAGTTGACGCCGAACTTGGTGGTGCCTCCGCCTTGGGTAGCGGAGGAGCCTGGAGGTACGAAGTTCGAGAAATGGACGCCGCCGGTGACGAAGGGACGGATCTTGCGGCCTTCGCGGGTGGCGTAGACGAGATAGTTGTAAGTGCCTTGGTGAATGGCCATTCCTTGCCGCTGCCCGTTGGCGGAATCAAAGACGAGTTGAGTGCGGTTATATCCGTAGCCGAACTCATGGCCGAAGATGGTATCGCTGTTCGTGGTGACGCGAAAGCCGATGCGGAAGCCGCCGTCAAGACTATAGTCACTGGGCGCATCGGGGGAGTTGGCGATGCTGCCTAGCGTTGCTTTCGACAGCCGACTCTGGCCGCCGTAGACGCCGAGTTCGAGCGGCTGAGCATGGCAGAGGAATCCGGCGAAAAGGAGCAATGGCAGAAGACGCGTCATTTCTCAACCAGGATAACGTGAAGTTTTTGGCGGCCGGGGCCAGTGATCAGGACGGTGGCGCTGGCGGAGTCGGTCGGCTGCGGGAGTAGACCGTAGAATTCGTCGGCATTCTCGAGGAGCCTTCTTTGCATCACGACGACGATGAGGACGCTGGGTAAGAGGGAGAGAAGGCGAGGCTCCTCTGAAGACGATCGAAGGACGATGGTTCCTGTTTCGGCGAGGAGGCACCACGCGGTTGTGATGCCGATAGGTGACGAGGCACAGGCGTGGCGCAGGGCTTCGGCACCCGAAAATACCGATTCGACTCCGGAGAGGCTCGTGATGCCGCAATCAGCTAGGAGGGGAGCGAGGCTGGCGACGGCCGATTGGCCGGCAAGGAGTTCGGCGACTAGATCCCGCGCCCGCATGGTGGAAGAGGCGAAGGACAGTTGACCGCCGAGGGACTCAAAGGCCGCACGAAACCGTGCGACGCGGTCGGCGGCGGTCCAATTGTGGACCCGCAGGATTGGCTCAGGAGCGGCGGTCGGCTTTTGAAATTGCTTGCGCCCCAAGGCCGTACGGACCGCTTGCAAGATGGCGTCACGGGACATTAGCGAACTCTCCCTCGCCATAGCTGGCGGAACGACTTAGCGGTGGGCTGCGCGCCTTTCCAAGAGGCGGGCCAGAACGCCCGAGCGATGAGCCCTACGAATTCGTAGAGGCGAGGCCGTTGCATAACGAACGCCCAGCCGTTCAGCAACCAAGCCCGCCAGCCGCCCAGAGTCCGGCGGTCGTCCTGACGCAGGGCGACTAAGACGCGGGGTAGATCGATTTTGACGGGGCAGGCCTCGCCACAGGCTCCGCAGAGGGTTGAAGCGTGGACAAGCGGGCTGGCGGTATGCGGCGGCGTCAGGAGCTGCGTAAGAGCACCCTTCTGACCTACCGGGGTGACCGGACAGCTTTCGAGACACGCGCCGCAGCGAATGCACTGGAGTAACTCGCGTTTTGCCGGGTCGGCGAGGATCGTGGAACGACCCCCGTCGAGGAGGATGAGAAAGAACTCCTCAGGCCCGTCCAATTCGTCCGCGCGGCGCGGCCCGGAGAGGAGGCTGGTCTGAGCCGGGAAGCGAGCGGACAGGAGGCGGAGGAAAATGGCCAGATCGCGGGTTCGAGGAATGATTTTTTCGATCCCCGCGACGGCGACATGGATCTTAGGCGCGGCGCTGGCCAAGCGGCCGGAATCGTCATCCTCAACGAGGCAAATCGCGCCCGCGTCGGCGACGACGAAGTTGGCACCGGTAATCCCGATGCCCGCGGCGAGGAGACGCTCCAGTTGGTAGGAGGCGGAAGCATCGGGGTGTCGAGCGCGACCCGCGAGATAAGACCCCAGGTCCGACCCGATGGCTTCGATTTCATTCCGCAAGGCTTGCTTCTCATTGGCCAACTCAGTGGCACGGGCTCCGATGAGATGTTCCACGCCTCGCTCCTTGGCGAGGAGCAGGATATAGTCGACGGCGTCATCGATCGTTTGTGCGAACACAACATGGCCGCCGTGAGCTTTTACTTGCTTTTCGGTCTCGACGAGGTAGTGATCGAGGTTGGCGAGGACTTGCTTTTTGATCGCCGCGGCGCGTTCCCGCAGTTGCGAGATATCGGTCGTGCTCTGTTTCGAAGTGGTGGTCATCGGCTGGCGAGCACCTCGGCGAGGTGAAGCGTTTGGACGGCGTGCTTGCCGCGTTCGAGCGCTGCCCGCAACTGGAGCAGACAGCCGACGTCGAGGCCGACGACATGGGAGGCTTTGGAGGCGAGAATTCGCGAAAGTTGTTTTTGCGTCATCGCATCGGCTTCCCGGGGCGCATGCCACCGGAAGAGGCCCCCGAAACCGCAGCATTCCGAGGGGCCGTCGAGTTCCACGTAGTCCAAGTCTTTAACCTTTTGGAGCAGTGTTCGAGGACCGGCCTGGGCACCGGCGGGGCAGGTATCGAAGTAAGTTACGCGATGAGGGAAGCGAGCGCCGTGGGAGTCGACTTTAGCAATTTCGAGGAGAAAGCGGGAGAACTCCCAGACGCGGGTGGACATCGTTTGGGCGGCGGTCCGAGCCGATGGATCAGCGGAAAACAGGCTGGGCAGATCGCGGCCAAGCATGTCGGCACAACCGGTGGACGGCACGACGATATACTCCGCATCGGCAAAGGTATTCAGGAAGTGCGAGGCGACAGCGCGGGCCTGCGCAGAGCAGCCAGCTTGGTAGGCGGGCAGGCCGCAGCAGGTTTGCGCTTCGCGGAATTCGACGTCGAACCCAGCCCGCTCGAGGACCTCGGCCATCGCCAAGCCGACCTTCGGGAGGAGTTGATCCACCATGCACGTCACGAATAGAGAGACCCGTTTGGCCATCGTTGCCAGTGTATCAGTACAATGAAAGAGTGAAGCGACGTAACCTGTTTGCTGGTCTGTTGACGACGGTCGGAGCTTGGGCCCGCGAGGCGGAAAGGACTTTGCGCGGAAAGCTATTGCCCGGGGACTTACTCCAAACATCGACCGGCCCGGTGAAGTTGACCGGCGACGAACCGACACTCGGCGTGATCCGCGACCCCCGTGTGATCGGCCTGGAGATGGAGATGGTCGGAGAAGCCCGCGGAAGTGGCGCGCTGGAGATCGGCGCGATTCACAAAAAGGCCCTGTATGCGATCAAGAGCGGCCAGCGGCTCTTCGTGACATACTGGTGCGACATTTGCTCCATCCGGACGTATACGCCGGGGCAATGCTGGTGTTGTCAGGAGCAGACGGAACTCGATCTTCGCGAACGGTACGACTAACTTGCGCCTACTCCTTCCCGCTATTCTCACGCTTGCCATTCTCATGACCTCAGAACTTTCGGCCGCCCGCTATGAAGCCAAGTCCGCCGTCGATGACGGTATCGGCATTTACACTTTGCGCGACACTACGACCGACGTCGTCGTTCGTATCGCACCCAGTTTGGGTGCGAACGCGTACAGTATGAAGGTGAAGGGGCACGAGATTATGTTCTCGCCCTATGAGAAATTGAGCCAGCTGAAGGCGAAGCCGACACTACTGGGGACACCTTTTCTCGCGCCTTGGGCCAACCGTCTTGACCACGAAGGGTTCTACGCCAACGGCAAGCATTACGCGCTGGATCCGGCGGTTGGCAACTACCGTTTGGACGGCAGTAAGCAGCCGATTCATGGGCTGTTGAACTACGCCTCGGAATGGAAGATGATCGGCATTTACGATGGACCCGACGAAGCTTGGTATACGTTTCGGCTCGAGTTTTTCCGCATCCCGGCTTATATGGCGCAGTGGCCTTTCGCCCATACGATTGATATCACGTATCGATTGAAGGATGGGAATTTGGAGGTGCAAACGGAGATTACTAATCTGGCTTTTGAAGCGATGCCTCTAGTGATTGGCTACCACCCGTACTACCAACTTACGGACGCGCCGCGAGACGAATGGAAAGTTACCTTGCCCGCCCGCGAGCACGTGAAGCTGAACGAGAAGCTGACGCCGACCGGAGAGCGGGAGCCAAATCCGTATCCTTCGCCGGTGACGCTGCGGGGTAAGCAGTTGGATGATGTGTTCACGGGACTGGCGGCGAACGCGGTGTTTTCGGTGGAAGGCAAGCGACAGAAGGTTGCGGTCGTCTACGGACCGAAGTATCCGGTGGCCGTGGTTTACGCTCCGCCGGGACGGAACTTTATCTGCTTCGAACCGATGACGGGAGTTACGAACGGTGCCAACCTCGCACACGCGGGCAAGTATCCGGAGTTGCAGTCGATCCCGGCGGGTGGCGTGTGGAAAGAGAGCTTCTGGGTTAAGCCGAGCGGTTTTTAGTTCGCATCACAATGCCGGTGACGATGAGTACCATCGCGACGGGGATCATCGCGAAGACCCAGATGAGCAGTGGTCCCGCGGTGGCTCGTTGGCCGGTGTCGGCAGCGGCTCTGGCCACTTGCAGTAGGTCGACGACCCAGTAGGCGACATAGCCTAGGAGGCCTAGGCCGAGCAGGATTAAACAGGTAGCGAATGCTCGCTTTATCTTCATTGCGCTATGCCTCCGAACCGTCGCGCGTATCCCTCACCGTGGACGCACAAACGGGAGAGGTCCGTAAGGCTCTCTCCCGTTTGTGATTCGAGCGCAACGTTCTGCGCATCCAGCGGTAACGCGGCCAGCCACAGGAGCCTGACCGCGCGCTTCCTTTACTTCGCGCCGGGCGTCGCCTTCTTGGCCGGCGGAGCGGCGGGAGGGGTTGCTGCCGGAGCGGGAGGCTTGGCCGCGGACGGGGCGTTGCGATCGTAGAGGGCCACGATTTCGCGGGTGATGTCGATCGCCGTCGCCGCATAGAGAACGGGGCTCTGTTGGGAACTGACGTCGATGACGATTGCGTAGCCGTTGTCGGTAGCGAACTTATCGATGACGGCCATGATTTTGCCGCCGAGTTCGCCGAGCACTTTTTGCTGTTCCTGGTCCACTTCGGCCTGGAAATCCTCAGCGTCGCGCTGCAACGACTTCTGCTTCACGTCGATGTCGCGCATCAACTTGTTTTTTACTTCTTCGCTGGCGGTATTGGAGGAAGCGCGCAATTGATTCTGCATGGCCCCGATGTCGGCCTGCTTCTTTTCCACTTCCTTCCGTCTCGGCATAAACCGCTCTTCGAGCGATTTGGCGGCCACTTGGCCGTCCTTGGTGCCGATGATGGCGTTTTGGATATGGATGATGCCAACCTTGGTGGGGGCGGCTTGGGCGAAAAGGCTGATACTCGTGCCGATAAGAACGGCGGGCAGCCACATAATCTGGCGATTCACGGTGGGTAGACTCCTCAAAATGCTGGGTTAATTGTACTAGAAGGTTCGGCTGATAGTGAACCGGAAAATTTTGCGGCGTTCAAAGAATGGGGTTGCCCGCCCCCATTGCGCGACCGAGTTGATAAAGGTTTGCTGGTTGGGGAACTGCGAACGGTCCAGCACGACGGGCGGCTGCAAGAAAGTCTGAACAATGGCTGGGTTGTAAGCCCAGTAGAACCGGAAGGGCGCATTGACGACGGGCATCATAATCTGAAGCTCGAGACCTGTCGACATACGAAGTTTTTCGGTTTCCGTATTCACGGGAATCCGCCGTTCGAAGCCAGCCTGCGGGAAAAGGCTGTTCAACTCTTCCACACGCCGGGGGTTCAGCCGGAGTTGTTCCTTCAACGTGATCCGGTTCACGCCAGCGTCGAAGAACGCCGCCAGAACAACCGGGCCAAAGATGGGAATCCGATATTCGAAGTTGCCGAGAAGTTGGGTGTCGCCACCGGTCGTCGTCAATTGGTAAACGGGGATCCGCTGCGTTACAGGGACGAAGGTTTCGACGCCATCTTGCAGAACCTTCTGCTGACGGGCCGAACCATCGTCGTTTAGGACATTGACACTTGCTTCGCTCGGAAGGAACGAGATGGGAGAGATGCCCCAGATGTCGAATCCACGGATATCGTTTTCGCCACCCATGAAGATGCGGTTAAATGGCGGAGCCACTTTTCCGCCATAGCCCGAGATGAGACGACCCAAGCCGCGCATACCGATCACGTGGCCCTTCTTGAAGCCCGACCGGAAGTAAGTCGAACTAATCGTCGGCTCGATCATGTTCACGTTGCCGCCGAGGATACTGCCGGCGAATGTCGTGGAGATAAACAAGCTGCGACCACGGGTCGGGGTGATCGGGTGATCGACCGTGTTGTAGCTATAAGACGGTACCACCTTGCTCGTCCGGATACCGTCGAGTTGGTTGGGCCCGTCGGTCCGCTGGAACGATAGGAAGTTGAAGTAATTGCTCGAAGCATCTGACAGCGTCTTTACGGTCGAGATGTCATACCCGTAAGTCATGCTGACGCGAGCGAAAGAGCGCTTCAACTGGGTCGAGGCAAAGGCCGTGAAGCCCGTACCGTTGGTGACGTAGTTGAGCAGATTCTGACTGCCCAGCGCGTTGAAGTAGGGGAGCAGGTTGCGGCCAGAAAGCAGCGAGACTTCGCGGCCTTGGTCGTAGTTGAACCGCTGCATATAGACCGTGGCACCGGCCTGAATCGGCTTGTCGAAGAGATACGGTTCCGTGAACGAAAGGGTTACATCTCGGATGCGATCGCCCAACTGACTACTTAAGCCGAGCGTTTCGCCGAGGCCGAGGAAGTTGTTGGTGGAGTAACCGAAAGAAACAAACGATCCGGAGATGCCGGAGACGCCGCCCGACAATTGAACCGAGTTCTTCCCGCGTTCCTTTACTTTCAGCGTGATGTCGACTGTGTTGGTCCGGGTGTCGCGTTTGATCTCGGCGGCCTCCGCCTCTTTCAGCGCTTCGAAGTAGCCAAGCTGGTTCAAGCGGAGCAGGGACAGTTCCCACAGTCGGGTTGAATACTGGTCGCCTTCGTCGATCATCAGTTCGCGGCGGATTACTTTGTCGCGGGTGGTGACATTGCCGGAGAAGTCGATGCGGCGAACAAAGAACTGCTTTCCTTCATCCACGTTGATCGTCAGGTCGATCTTGTCGGTGCCCAACTGCGGCTGAATGTCCGGTTCCGGCACCATGTCGATGTAGCCGAATTCGCCGTATAACTTCCGGATCTGCTCCATGCCTTTGCGGAGCTTGGCGATGGAGAAGACATCGCCTTCTTTCATCCCAAACACTTGGGGCAGGATCGCTTCCGGAGTCCGGAAAAGCTTCATTCCGACGGCGTTGAGCTTATTGAGATTGTACCGGCGGGACTCTTCGACAGGAATCGTAACCTGGGCTCGCTTGCCAGGCTTGTTCGGATAGAGAAAGGGAATCCGGAAGCCGGAGCCGCCGACGTCGATAATCTTTACCGTGTGCTCTCCGGTCTTGGTCGTGAAATAGCCCTTCTCTTGATAGGCGTTCACAACCATCTGCTTGTCTTGTTCGAGCTTGGTGGAATCGAACGTTTTAGCGAAAAGATTTTCGAACAGAATCGACTTGGGGATGCCGACCGGACGGAGGCTGCGCATGGCACGGCGGACATCGCGATCAGAGAACACTTTGTTCCCTTCGATGTTGATCTGCCCGACCTTCACCTTCGGGCCTTCGTTCACCTTGAAAACCACTTCCATTGACGACGGCGGAATCTGCCGCAAGTCCGGCTCGACGGTCGCGTATTGACGACCGCGCTCGGCCAAATATTCTTTCAAGACCACGGCCGCGCGCTGGACTTTGTTCGGGTCATACTGCGACTCGACGGTGAGACCGACGCGACGTTCCTTAAAACGATCCAGAATTTCGGAAACAGTTAGAGACTTGGCGCCCTCGTATTTGATAGAGCGGACGATTCGACGCTCGACGACGACGAACCGAATGATGTATCCCGTGCGGCCAGCCTCGCGTTCCAACACGATGTCATCAAAACGACCCGTGTTCCAGAGCGACATAAAGTCGCGATGGAGGGAGTCTTCGTCGACTTTGTCGCCTTTCTTCGAGAAGATCATGGCGCGGAGCGTATCCTGCGGAACCCGCCGGGCACCGCGGAATTCGATCTGCTCGATGACGTTATCGACTTCACCGGCAGTCGGCAAAGGAGTTTGCGGACCCGGCTTGACAGGTTGCGGTTTCGGAGCCTCGGTGGGCGCCGTGGGTACGGTCTCAAAGGGGTTCGCCGGCTTGGGGGCCGGAGGTTGAGGCGGCTGCTGACTGAGCAGCGGTGCTGATCCCAATAAGAGCGCAAAGATTGACAGGCGTACAAGCCCGGAATAAATCATGAAGCGATAGATCCTTTCCACTCTGCGACTATTGGGGGACGTGCCTGAAGGCCGCCCGGTTTCGTTAGCAAAGGCAAAAAGAGAGAGACCTGACCTGAACACACAAAGACCCTATTATACGTGACTGTACAAAATGAAGCCGCAGCGATCCCCCGCTGCGGCTACGAATTAACAAGAGAGCAGGACTACCAGCGGTTGCCCTGACCGCCGCCACGACCACCGCCGCCGCCGCCGCCGCCGCTCCGGCCACGGTAACCACCGCCGCCGCCGCCAGCTCCGCCCCGATCTTCCTTCGGACGCGCTTCATTTACGTTAATGGCGCGGCCATCGAGGTCGCGACCGTTCAATGCGGCAATTGCCGCCTCGGCCTCAGACTTCTGGGCCATTTCGACGAACCCGAATCCACGGGCTTTGCCGGTTTCGCGGTCAGTGACAAGACTCACACGATCCACTGCGCCGAACTGCTCGAACAACGCGCGGAGATTCTGCTCGGTCGTATGAAAACTCAGGTTTCCTACAAAGATATTGGTCATTTTACTTTCCTTACTGATTTGCAGAGCGGCTGGTTGGGCAGGATCGAACGAAGGGGATGAACCGGACGCAACGACAGATGCTACAGATCTTAAAAATAGCACGACCGAGGCCTCTTCGGGTCAAAGGGAATCAATCTCTTCTTCGAGCTGCTGTTTTCGAACGAGCGAAGCGAAGTATCCCCGCCGCGCCAAAAGCTCTTCGGAAGTCCCGATCTCAACGATTTCGCCCTGTTTTAGCACAACAATCCGGTCGGCAAAACGCATCGTGGAGACTCGATGGGAAATTAACAAAGTTGTGCGTCCTTTCATCACGGTGCCCAGTCTTTCGAGGATTCGAGCCTCGGTGACGGTGTCGACGCTAGACAGCGCATCGTCGAGAATCAGGATTCGGGGATCTCGCAGAACGGCACGCGCGATCGCAGTCCGTTGCCGTTGGCCGCCGGAGAGCGTAATTCCACGCTCTCCGATGATCGTGTCGAGGCCAGCCGGAAAGCTCGCCACGTCGGCGGTTAAGCCGGCGATGTCGACCGCGCGTTCAATGGCGGCGTCGTCCGCCTGGGGGTGACCGAGGGCGATGTTCTCGCGCAGGGTCATCGAGAACAAAAACGTCTCCTGCGGCACGATGCTGATTTGGCGGCGCAGCAACTCGGGGTCGTACGCCCTGACGTCCACGCCGTCGACGCTCACGGTGCCCGCTGTGGGATCGAGCAGGCGAGGCACCATTTGCGTCAGGGACGTCTTGCCCGACCCCGTATGGCCCACGACGGCGACCGTTTCACCGGGGGCGACGCGGAAGGTGACGCCACACAGCGCGGGGCCAGCGGCATATTCCAGTCGCACGGCATTGAACGCGACCTCGCCGATCAGGGGCATCGGCACGGGCTTGGGATTTGGCGGTGCCGCGATCGTCGGCGGCACGTTCAACATTTCGCGAATTCGATCGAGAGAAGCCGTGCCCCGTTGCATCAGGTTGATCACCCAGCCCATCGCGATCATCGGCCAAATCAGCATTCCGACATAGGTTTGGAACATGACGAAGCTGCCAAGCGAGATCTTGCCTTCCAGCACCCGGATTCCACCGACCCACAGGACGACGAGAAAGGCGACGCCGCTTAGAGCGTGGAGCAAGGGTTCAAAGACGCCAGTCGTGCGAACGAGGTCCAGATTTCGTCGAATGTAGTCGTGATTCAGTTCTTCGAAACGAATCCGCTCGGCTTCGCCCTGGCCGTAGGCTCGCAGCAGCCGCATCCCGGCGACGGACTCTTGAACGCGACCCGAGATCGTCGAAAAGACCCGTTGAATCTCTTCAAAGCGCGCGTGAATGCGTTGCCCGTAGTAGACGACCAAGATGCTGATGACGGGTGCCGGGGCCAGCGCCGCTAGAGTCAGAACCGGATCCACGGTCACCATGACGCAGAAAGCGAGGAAAAACGTCAGCATCGTTTCCGACCAGTACATGAGACCGGGCCCGGCCATCATGCGCACCGCGTTCAGATCGTTGGTCGACCGCGCCATGATGTCGCCGGTAGGAAACTTGGCATAGAAATCTCGGTTGACGACGACAAGATGCGCCAGGATATCGTTCCTGAGATCGAATTCAAGGTCCCGGGAGACGCCGATAATGATCAATCGCTTCCAGTACTGAAACAGCCCCTTGCAGAGGGCCAGGAGCAGGAGGCCACCGGCTGCGAGCGCCGTTACCCGCCACGGTTCGCCGGCGGTGATCGAGTCAATTCCCCGGCGGATCACCAGCGGAAGGGTCGCGCCGAAGAGCGCATTCAGGACCAGAGCCCCTAACCCGAGGAGTAGCTGTCGTCGATGTCGGCCCAAATATGGCTGCAGAAACCGAATCGCGTCCCGCATCCGGTTATAGACCGATCCAATTGGCGAATGTCTTCGTCCACTCCATGAACAGATTCTTTTGGTCCTGCCGACGACGCCACCAATCCGCGGGGTGGAACTCCCTGGTGGGCGCGGCGATCATGAATATCTCCGGCTCGGCCGCGACGGCCCGCAGGATCCGGCCGGCCCGCCGCGTATGAAAGTTGCTCGTCACGACCAGGACTTTTTTGAACCCCAGACGTCGAAATTCCGGCATGTACCGCTCGGCCTCGTCGCGGGTGGAGGTGCAGTGGTTCGGCAACGGAACAAAAGCGACATCGCGGAATCCGTGCTTTTCGGCGAACTCGATCGCCAAGTCGCTCTCGAAGTGGTCGAATACGCCAGAGGGACCGCTCACGTAAACTTTCGAGGCGAAGCCTTGGCGGGCCAAAAGCGCGGCATGGGTGATCCGGTCGCCGAAGTGATCGCCGCCCAGGACGAATATCGCGTCGGCGGCTTGGACCGGCTCCGTTTTCACGAGAAACCCCGCCACTAGGGGCAACCACTGCGCGTGCAGCATGATCGCCGCCGCAAGCAAAACCACCAAGCTTAGCCAGCCCCGCGCCCGACGAAGCAAACCTTATTTCTCGTCCTGCTGGCGGGTATCGAGGTGGCCAACGGTCTTCAGCAATTGATAGAGACGCTCCACTTCAGCCTCGTCGTCACTGCGGAGCAACGGCACTTTCGGCGCGGGACTGGGAGTCGACCCTTCCGCGGGTGGCAGAGAATCACCCCAGAACTGCCGATAGGGGATCCCGTCAATAAGAGCGTCTTTCGCATTCCGCCGCAAGTGTCGTAGCAGAGAGTTTGAAGAGTCGAGATCACCCGGAAAAAGAATCAGTATTCGCTCATCCCCTTTGAAAAGAGTAATGTTGACGACAAGCGGAGAGATCCACCCGGTTCGGTCCACACGGGCCACATTGGACCAAGCGACCGTGCGTTCGCCGATGATCAGAACATGCTCCTGAATCTCGATCGGCGGTCGAAAGGCCAACACTAGGACTGCTATCGCGCTGAAAAGAAACAGAATGGACGCTACCAAGGCGATCATCCATTCGGTCGCAAACAGGGTCGAGATCACCGCCAAACCGGCAGCAACCAAGCCAGCCCACAGATACTGCTTCGAAGGCGTATAGCGCATAACGGGGACCTACTATTACTAGCCTAGCTCCACCCCGCGCAGCCGTCAATTCATTTCAGCAACTGGTACCCAAGATAGGCGTATCGGAGCCCGCTAGCAACGATGCTGACGGCGCTGATTGCAAAAAAGAGTTCGGGGTGGAAGTTCAGCAGCACCGCGGCGACGGTGCACATCAGTAGAAACGTGTTCGCTTTCCCTAAGACAGAGGGAGGAAAATCCTTGGTCCCGGTCAGTCGGAACAGAACCGCCGCGGCCAGCAGGATCAAAAGATCTCTTCCCAACGCCATCCCCACCAGCCATGCCGGCATCGCGCCAACGTAGAGGAGCGCCACGAAACCGCTTCCCACCAACACTTTGTCAGCCAGCGGATCCATGATCGCTCCGAACCGCGATTCGAGGTGCCATCGCCGCGCCATCCACCCATCGATGCTGTCGGTCACCGCGATCAGAAATGACACGAGCAGGGCCGCCGGGAACCGATGTTCCAGGATCAGCCACACGACGGGCACGGCACCAAACAGGCGCAAAGTGGTCAGGATGTTAGGAATCTGCCGCAACACGCCCGGTCGATCCTTAGCCGACCAGGGCGTGTGTAACCCGAGACGCCAACTGATCAAACGTAATGGTTTCGTAGAGGGATTCGTCCTGCATGATCCGTGCGACCAGCGCGGCGTGCATCGCGTGGCCGGCCCGTTCGGCGATCACATGCCCCAGCAGCGGCCGACCGATCAAAGCCAAATCCCCGATCAGATCCAGCACCTTGTGCCGACACGGTTCGTTCGGGAAGCGCAACCCGCCTGGATTCAACACCGAGGTCCGATCAAAGCAGACGGCGTTGGTCAAATCGGCCCCGCGGATCAGCCCCATATTCCGCATCTGGCCGAGCTCGTATTCGAAGCCGAAGGTGCGGGCCGCCGCGATTTCGCTGGCGTACCGGGCGGGCGTCAACTCCATTTCCATCGATTGATGGCCGACCATGGGATGGTCAAAATAGATCTCGCACGAAAGATAAAACGAATCCGCCGGCAGAATCGAGATCCGCTTGTTCCCCTGCTCCACCGTCACCGGCTTCAAAATCCGGAGATATTTGCGACGTTTCTTGTACGTCTGAATCCCTGCCTGGGCCAACAACTCGACGAATGGCTGACCCGATCCATCGAGAATCGGCACTTCAAGATTGTCGATATCAATGTAGGCGTTGTCGATCCCCATCGAGTAGAGGACGCTCAACAAGTGCTCGGTGGTCGAGATTAGAACGCCCTGCCGCATTAGGCTGGTGGCGTACGAAACCCGCGCCACATGCCGCCAACTCGCCGGCAATTCGAAGTTCGACAGGTCCGTTCGGCGGAAAACGATTCCTGTGCCGGCCGCGGCGGGCTGAATCGTAATGCCCACCGGCACCCCACTATGGAGGCCCACACCTTTCGCCGATACCGGCTGTGCAACGGAGGTTTCGAAGCGCAAACAGAAGAATACCAAAAATGGTAATCAATTGAAAGTAAAATAGTTAAGCCGGAAAATGTGTGTCTTTTTGTACACAGCTGCGGTGAAGCGGACACATTGGAGTATCCTTATAGGCGATGCCGCGCCTCTTCCTCATCGACTCTTTCGGTTATATTTTTCGGGCCTACTACGCTCGGATGCGGATGAACGCCCCGCCGATGCGTACCTCGGCCGGGGTCGCCACCGAAGCGGTGTATATCTTCCACAATATGTTGAAGAAGCTGCGCGAGAAGCACCAACCGGACTACCTCGCGGCCGTTTACGAATCCCTGGGGCCTACCTTTCGCGAAACCGAATTCCCGGCTTATAAAGCGAACCGAACGGAGACGCCGCCGGATTTGATCGCCCAGGTGCCGCTGGTGAAACGGCTGCTCGAAGCGCTGTCGATTCCGGTGATCGAGGCTGTCGGATTTGAGGCCGACGACGTCATCGGCACGCTTTCGAAGCAGGCCCAAGCCGCCGGGCTCGAAGTGATCATTGTGTCTTCTGATAAGGACATGCTCCAACTTGTCGGCCCTGGCGTATCCATGCTGAACCCGGCCAAGGAAGACACGTTGTACGACCGAGACCTCGTGAAGGAGTTCATGGGCGTTTGGCCCGAGCAGGTGGCGGATCTGCTGGCGCTGAAGGGCGACGCCGTAGACAACATCCCGGGCGCTCCGGGCATCGGCGACAAAGGCGCGGTCGCCTTGCTCGCCGAGTACGGCACGCTCGATGCGCTGCTCGCCGCCGGGCCGAATCTGACAAAAAAGACCTATCGGGAAGCGCTGACGACGCACCGGGAACAGGTTGAGCTATCGAAACGGCTGGCAACGATTCACTGCGAAGTGCCGCTGGAGATTCCGCTGGAATCCCTTTCCTTGGCCGACCCCGACCGTACCGTATTAGAAGCGTTCTATCGCGAGATGGAATTCTTCACGTTCCTGCGCGACCTCGGCCCGGCCCGTGAGCAAGTGGCGGAGGACTACGCCCCGATTGCGCCCGAAGACCTGGCGGGCTGGGTGGGCACCGACCCGGTCGGCATTGCCTTGTTCGACGGGCAACTGGGCGTTTCTCGCGCTATGGGCCAAGCGCGGACGTGCTCGGACCTGACGTTTCTGCTGTCGCCAACGCCCAAGATCGCCCACGACGCCAAGGCGATTTATGCCGCAAGCCCAGACGCTCAGGGGCTGACCCGCGACCTTATGCTGGAGGCGTTTTTGCTCACCGCCGACTCCGGCAATTCGGCCTTTGACTCGCTTTGCGAAGTTCACTTGCACCAGAAGCCCGGTGCCCGCGCTGACCAACGGGCCGACCTGACGCTGCGGCTGGCCAAGAAGCTCGGGCCGGAATTAGACAAGATCAACGCCCGCGAAATCTACGAATCGATTGACCTGCCGCTGGTTCCCGTGCTGGCCGCGATGGAGCGCCTCGGCGTGCTGATTGAGCCCCACCAACTCGCCGTGATGTCCGGGAAAATGGAGACCGCCATCCAGGCGCTGACGAAGGAGATCCATGGGCTGGCGGGTCGCGAGTTCAACATCAATTCGCCGCAGCAACTCGGCAAAATCCTCTTTGAAGACCTGAACCTTCCGGCACCGTCAAAGGGCGGGAAGAAGCAGATTTCGACCGCCGCCGACGTGCTGGAAAACCTGGCCCATCCGATCGCCGCGCAGGTGCTCGAATACCGTGGCCTCGTAAAATTGAAGGGCACCTACGTCGACGCGCTACCCGCCCTAATCCACCCGGATAACGGCCGCGTTCACACGACCTTTCAGCAGACCGGTGCCGCCACTGGTCGCCTTTCCAGCTCCAACCCGAACCTGCAAAACATCCCCGTCCGCACCGAACTCGGACGCGAGATCCGCGCCGCCTTCATCCCGCCTCCCGGCTGGAAACTCGTCGTCGCCGACTACTCGCAAATCGAGCTTCG
>JANODS010000191.1:0-1771 GCA_031412835.1 Acidobacteriota bacterium
TACGGGAATGCGGTTGCCGGCGAAGGGATCGCGGAGGATATTGCCTTGCGGATCGAGCCGTCCGGTGAAGGGATCGTAGATGGTGCGGGCTTGGCCGGAGAAGTCGCCATTGCGTTGTTCGGCGACTGGGAATGTTGTAATGGCGGTGCCGCCGCGGCGAAGGCGGAAGCCTTCCCAACTGGCGAACCAGAAGGACTTGTCCCGACCGTTGTAGATCTTCGGTAGGACGACCGGGCCGCCGACGGAGACGCCATACTGATTTTGACGGAATGGAACTTTACCAATGTTCTGGCGATTGGCGAAAAAGTCGTTGGCGTCTAGCTTGTCGTTGCGGAGGAACTCGTAGGCGGAGCCGTGAATATCACGGGTACCGGACTTGGTGGCGATGTTGACGTTGGCACCGGAAGAGCGGCCGAACTCAGCGGAAGTATTGTTAAGAACGCGGAACTCCTGGATGGAATCCATGGGCGGCGAAGCGCCGGGGGAGTTCATCATTTGGAAATTGTTGTCGACGCCGTCGACGGTGTAGTTGTTGTCCTGTCGGCGTTGGCCGTTGACGGAAACGAGCTGAGTTCCAGAGAAGGTACCTTGTGATTGAGAACCGCCCTGGTCGCTCGTGCCGGGCATGAGGAGGATGAGACGGGTATAGTTCCGGCCATTGACGGGGAGGCGAGAAAGCTCAGCGCCGGTGACCGTGCCACCGACGGAAGACTCCTGCGTTTGCAGGATGGCGGCGGAGGCGGTGACTTCGACGGTCTCCGTGACTTGCCCGACTTCGAGGGCGAAATCGACTTTCACGATAGATGCGATCTCGAGGATAACTTCCGGAAGTACCTTGGTTTTGAAGCCTGGCATGGTGGCCGAAACTTCGTACTTGCCTGGGTTGAGAGGAAAGACGCGGAAGGAACCGGCACCGTCGGTTTTGACGGAGCGGGAAACACCGGTTCCTTTGTCTTTGACGTTTACAGTCGCGCCGGCGATCATGCTGGTTTGGGGATCGACGACGGTTCCGACGAGAGTGGCGTTGGTTGTTTGGGCGTAAGTCGCTAAAGCAAGAAGTGGGAATAGAAGGAGTGTTTTTTGGATCATGCGAGGACCTGAAGCTCATTGAAATGAGCTTCGGTATTATTTCACATTCGGTTGGGGCAAACTGGGAGAGGTGAGCAAGGTTTTTGGACTGTGGTTGATCTTCGGGCCGGTGATGGCTTTGGCGCAAGGGATGGCGACGCAGGGTGCGGCACCAGTGGCTAAACCGGCGGCGAGTGGGAGACCGTTCGCGGTTACGTTCAAGGACGTAGCGGCGGAGGTGGGGCTGCGCGCGAAGTTCGTCAGCGGGGGAGAGGCGACCAAGCGGTACATCGTGGAGGCGAATGGAACGGGCGTGGCGTTTACCGATTTCGATAACGATGGATGGGACGATATCTTCCTCGTGAACAGCTCGGCGCTGGGGACCGCGGCGACCGGGGGGAACTATCTGTTTCGGAATGACCATGGACGATTCGTGGACGTGACGGCGAAGGCGGGAATGCAGCGGACGGGTTGGGGGAACGGGGTATGCGCGGGCGATGTCGACGGGGACGGGTTTGACGAACTGTTTGTGACCTATTGGGGCGCTAACGTCCTCTACCGGAACACGGGCAAAGGCGGGTTTCGCGCGGAGGCGTGGCCGGACCGGAAGGAGTGGAGCACCGGGTGCGCGTTTCTGGACTATGACCATGATGGGCACTTGGATTTGGCGGTGGCTCGGTATGTGGCGTTTGACTTGGCCAAG
>JANODS010000192.1:0-1232 GCA_031412835.1 Acidobacteriota bacterium
CCGCAGCGTGACGGATTGGGCAAGTGATGTGCGGGAGCTGACCACCCACCTGCTGGGCGACGGGGCACCGTTCTCCATTCTAGGGTTTTCGGCCGGGGCTACCTACGCGCTGGCTTGCGGCCAACTGCCCGGATTGCGGGCAATCTCCCTGGCCGGGAGTTTGGGCCTGCCCCATCTGATTTCGAACTGGCGCCGGTTTTCGCAGGAGACTTGGTACATACTCCTCTCGGCGAAGCTGGCGAATTTCAGGCCGGCGACGTTCTTGCGGATTGAGGCTAAGCACCGGGACCGTCTCTTCAATCACTGGGAAAGCTATTTTCAGGACGTCAAGCACGGGCTCTCCGCCGCCGACAAACGGACGCTCTCGCGGTCGGCGGTGGAAGAAGCCTTCCAGCAGAACCGCCGCGAAAGCTATACGCAAGGGCCCGGCTACATGTTGCAGGAGGTGCGGGCGCTCTATTCGGATCCGCGTCTGGATCTGACCCAACTGACGGCTTGCACGGTGCTGATCACGCACGGGTTGGCTGACGAAGTGGTGCCCGTCGGGGTAGCACGGCATCTTCACACGTTGATTCCGGGCAGCGGCTATCAGGAGTTACCGCGGCTCGGGCACTATTTTCTTTATGACGAAGTAGAGATGGAGCGCCTGCTGGAGGCGCTTCTTCAGGCCCACCGTCAATGTCCAGAGCTGGCCGACTAGCGCCATTTTTCGACACTCGAAGTCGGCAAATCACAAGGTATCGAGATTTATATTTCCCCTAATCCCAATTACTTAAGAAAAACAGCCCCGAAGATACTCACCATCTGCCCTGTAGACTTCAGACAGAAATACCCGCTGCGCCCCACCGGCCCAACGGGCTTTTTCATTTCTACCATCTGGAGATTCGAATCATGTCCACCGAAACGTTCGTTTTTGACCGCGAAGCCATTATCAACAAATGTGTCGCCGACCACGAAGCGGAACTTGCCGCCGAGCAAGCCGAAGGTCGCTCTATCCTCAATCGCATCAATGCCATGAGGTCCACTGGACCGCGTACCCCCGCCGGCGAGGCAACTTCCAGCCAGAACCGTCTCGCGCACGGCCTCTGCGCCACCTCGCTCATCGTTCGAGGAGAAACACAAGAAGACTTCGACTCGCTCCGCATCGAGATGGTGGCCACCTATCGCCCGGCTACCCCGGAAGAAAGGTTGCTCACCGACCAACTCACCGAATCCCTCTGGCGGCTCAATCG
>JANODS010000193.1:0-1178 GCA_031412835.1 Acidobacteriota bacterium
TCCAAAATGCTCAGCGTCGCCCTAAGCCGAAAGGTCCGCGCCAACTCCGAGATCCGCGCCAGCATCGACCAACTCTCCATCTTCACGCCCGCCGGCGGAGGCCTTCCCGTGGCCTACGGCGTTTGTGAAGCCCTCCGTGCCAAAGAGGTCTATTGGGCCGAACGGGAGAACCAGCATGAACCCCTCCGCCTCCGCCAGTTCTTCGACATCGATCCCGGCGAAAAAGTGCTCCTTGTCGATGACATTCTCCGCACCGGCGCCAAACTCTCCGAACTCAAAAAGATGGTCGAAGCTGCCGGAGCCGAAGTCGTCGGCATCGCCGTCATCGTCGCCCAACTCGCCCCCGATTGCCCCGACTTTTCTCCCATCCCGATCTACTCCCTCGCCAAGCTCGACCCGCTCTATATGTTCGACGCTTCGAAGCACAGCTTAAAATATCCTGACCAACCGGTGGAGATCATCCGCGCATGAAACTTCTCTGGCTCCTCTGCGCCATCCCCGTACTTGCCGCCGATTTCAAGGCCGGCTTCGGTCGCATCAACATCACCCCGACCCAGCCCATCTACCTCTCCGGCTACGCCGCCCGCAAGAAGCCCAGCGAAGGTGTTCTCCAGAAGATTTGGGCCAAAGCTCTGGCCATCGAAGATGCCAAAGGCAACCGTGCCGTCATCGTCACGACCGACCTCATTGGCCTTCCCCGGCCCGTGGCCGACCGCGTCGGCGCGGAAGTCGAAAAGCGCTACCGCCTCCGCCGCAGCCAGCTCGTCCTCAACTCGTCACACACCCACAGCGGCCCCGTCGTTCACGGCAATCTCACGTCCATGTTCGAACTCACCCCCGAACAGCGCCGCGCCATCACGGACTACACCCAGGCCTTGGCGGTCCAGTTGGCCGACGTCGTCGGAGCAGCCCTCGGCGACCTCCAACCCGCCCGCCTCGAGATCGGCCACGGCACCGGCACCTTCGCCATCAACCGCCGTCAAGCCACCGCCAGCGGCGTCAAAATCGGCCTCAATCCCGGTGGCCCCGTTGACCAAGATGTCCCCGTCATCCGCGTCGCCGGTCTGAACGGCCAACTCCGCGGCGTTCTCTTTGGCTACGCCTGCCACAACACGACGCTCGGTGCCGACCTCTTCAACGTCAATGGCGACTACGCCGGCTTCGCCCAAGCCGCCTTC
>JANODS010000194.1:0-5405 GCA_031412835.1 Acidobacteriota bacterium
CGGAGACCGCCAACGAGTTGGAAGACCAGTTCGGCGATGGGTCCTTTATGAGGGACGCGGCCTTCGATGCCTTCGGGGACCATCTTGTCGCTGCGGGCTTGGCCGTAGCGGTCGGCGGTTGACCCTTCGCTCATGGCACCGAGGGAACCCATGCCGCGGTAGGTTTTGAAGCTGCGGCCTTGGAACAGTATTGTCTCGCCGGGGCTTTCGTCGGTGCCGGCGAGGAGACTGCCGATCATGACGCAGTCGGCACCGGCGGCGATGGCCTTGGTGACGTCGCCGGAGTACTTAATGCCGCCATCGGAAATGAGCGGGACACCGGCGTCGCGGGTGGCCTTGGCGCATTCAGCGATGGCGGTGATTTGCGGGACGCCAGCGCCGGAGACGACGCGGGTGGTGCAGATGGAACCAGGGCCGATACCGACCTTGATGCCGTCGGCACCGAGGCGGATGAGGTCCCGCGCACCTTCATAAGTGCCGACATTGCCGGCGAGGAGATCGACTTCGGGGAACGCGTTTTTGACGGCCTTGACGGCGTCCATCACGCCTTGGTGGTGGCCGTGGGCGGAGTCGATGGCGATGACGTCGACCTTGCGGCGGACGAGTTCCTGAGCGCGTTCGAGGAAGTCACCGGTGGAGCCGATGGCGGCACCGACGCGGAGGCGGCCTTGGGAGTCTTTGGCGGCGTTCGGGTACTTCAACTTCTTCTGAATGTCTTTGACGGTGATGAGCCCTTTGAGCGTGTAGTGGTCATCGACGACGAGGAGTTTTTCGACGCGGTGTTTGTGAAGGATGCTCTCGGCGTCTTCGAGGGTGGTGCCGACGGGGACGGTGATGAGGCGGTCTCGCCCCTGGGTCATGCGGGAGGAGACGGGGAGATGGAAGTTCGTTTCAAAGCGGAGGTCGCGGTTGGTGAGGATGCCGACGAGGTGGCCTTCGATGGTGGTGACGGGGACGCCTGAAATGCGGAACTGTTTCATGAGTTCGAGGGCGTCGGTGATGGGCTGGTCGGGGCGGATGGTGACCGGGTCCACAATCATGCCGCTTTCGGAGCGTTTCACCCGGTCGACCTCTTCGACTTGGCGTTCGAGGGTCATGTTGCGATGGATGATGCCGATGCCGCCTTGCTGGGCGAGGGCGATGGCGAGGTGGGCCTCGGTGACGGTATCCATGGCGGCGCTGACGATGGGGATTTGCAGGGGGATGCGTCGGGTGAGCATGGTCCGGGTGTCGGCCTGCCCCGGCAGAACGGTGCTGTGGGCGGGCTGCAGAAGAACGTCGTCGAAGGTTAAGCCTTCCTGAATCTGATCGGGAATCATGTAACTATCCAGGATAGCTGGTAAACTGGCGTTTTATGTTAGCAGCTACCCAATTGCGCCTTGGAATGGTGGTGAAGTTCAACAACGAACTGCACACGGTTTTCAGCATGGTGCACCGAACGCCCGGAAACTTGCGCGGATTTGTGCAGGTAAAAATGCGCAATCTGCGGACTGGATCCCAGATTGAACACCGATTTGCGTCGGAAGACAAGGTCGAAAAAATCGCCCTCGATGAGCAGGAGATGGAATATCTCTATGAGGACGGTGACTTGTACTACTTCATGAATATCGAGAACTACGAGCAAATCGGGTTTTCGGCGGATATACTCGGGGACGCGGTGAAGTACCTGATCCCGAATTTGAAGATCAAGATCGAGTTTTACGAAGGCCGGGCGGTCGGGGTCGAACTGCCGGCGTCGGTGCCGATGAAGATTGTGGAGGTGGAGCCGGGTTTGAAGGGTGCGACGGTTTCGAACGTCGGTAAACCGGCGACGATGGAGACGGGGTTGATTGTTCAGGTGCCGGCGTTCATCAACGAAGGCGAGGTCGTGATGGTCTCAACGACCGACGGATCGTATTTGCAGCGCGCCTAAAAGGGCGGCCTCTTCGTGCGGGAACACCGTACGGAGATCGATCAGCAGTTGGCCCTTTTCGACACGGGTGATTATCGGCGGCTCGCCTAGGCGGAGCCGCCGTTCCATTTCCGGTTGAGGGATGGCGAGTAGAAACGTGGGCAGCGACTGGTCCGGGGTGCTGCCGCCTCCGACGACGGATTGGCCTTCGATGATCTGCGTCGGGAACGGGAGTTCGACCTGGAGCCGTTCGGCGCGGGCGCGGATTTCAGCGGCGGTTTGGCGGATCATGGCCAGAGCGGGAAGCAGGTCCCAGCGTTCGAGGACGAGGGCGCGGAGGCAGGCTTCGAGGGATTGGGAGACGAGTTTATCGAGACGAAAGGCTCGAAACATGGGGTTGCGGCGGATGCGTTCGATAGTGTCGGCATCGCCGACGATGAGTCCGGCTTGGGGGCCGCCGAGGAGTTTATCGCCGGAGAAGGAGACGACGGCGACACCGGCTTGGAGCGAATCCTGCACCAGCGGTTCGTCGATGCCGAAGGGTTTTAGATCGACGAGGCAGCCGGAGCCGAGGTCCTCGTAGACGGGGACATTGAGGCGGCAGAGTTCGCGGAGGTCGGGTTTGCCGGTGAAGCCGGTGATGTGGAAGTTCGAGGGGTGGACTCGGAGGATGAGCGCGGTGCGGTCGGTGATGGCGGCTTGGTAATCCTCGATGCGGGTGCGGTTGGTGGTGCCGACTTCGACGAGCGTGCAGCCGGCGCGGCGCATGATGTCGGGGATGCGAAAGCCGTCGCCGATCTCGATGAGTTCGCCGCGGGAGACGATGACTTCGTGGCCGGCGGCGAGTTCGTGGAGGACGAGATAGGTGGCGGCGGCGTTGTTGTTGACGGCGAGGCCACGGGCGTTGAGGAGGTAGCTGAAGTAGCGGTCAAGGTGGTGATCGCGGCGACCGCGGCGGCCTTCGGCGAGATTGTACTCGAGGTTGGAGTAGCCGGGGATGACCTCGTGGGGGCCGAGAGGGGCGCGACCGAGGTTGGTATGGAGGATGACGCCGGTGGCGTTGATGACCGGGCGCAGGGAGGGTTGCACCATCGAGTTGATCGTTGTCGCCGGGTCGGCTGGGCGCCCGGAGCGGAACTCGGCTAGAGCGAGTCTCGCGGCGGATTTGAGCAGTTCGTGCGGGACATCGGGGAACTGCGCACGGAGTTTGACGAGCACCGCTTCGACGCTGGTGAGCTCCGTGATCATTTTTTCGGCGTCGTCTTTAACATGGGAAAAAGCTGGCGGATTTCAGCTTCGGTCGGCTGACGGCCGTACTCGCAGATCTCGAACGCTTCGAGGTATTTCGGCGTCTTGCCGGGGCCGTACCACTTCTCGAAGGCGGCCTTGGTCGAGTCGTTCAGGCGGGCGTTCGTGCGCTGCTGGCGGAGCCAGTCTTTGCGGGCGGCGGGATCCTTGGGTACTTCGGCGGAGACGCCGCTGACCCAGGGGAGCCATTCGTAGAACTGGGAGACATGCGCATCGAGGCCGTTGACCTTTTGCTCGAAGGCGTCGGCGATGTCGATGACGATGTCGGGGCGGAAGGGGTTGGGACGTTGGAAGTAGTCGGAGAAGTAGAGGAAGACGGGGTTGCGGCGGAGGGGCGGGGTATCGCTGACGACGTTGGGAACCTGGACCATGTAGGCGGCGTCTTGAATCAAGATGCCGGTGTTGCGATGGTCGGGGTGGTAGTCGTTGGTGCGGTGGGTGATGACGACATCGGCTTTCCATTGGCGGATGGCGCGGATGATTTGGCGGCGGACGTCGAGGGAGGGGGTGAGTTCGCCGTCGTGATTTTCCATCACTTCGTACTCGGCGATGCCGAGGCGGCGGGCGGATTCTTTCGCTTCGGCCCGACGGCGGTTGGCGAGGACTTGGCCGCCCATTTCGTGGTGGCCGGCGTCGCCGTTGGTGACGCTGACGAACTTCACTTGGTGGCCCATTTTGGCGAGCATGACGGCGGTGCCGCCGAACTTGATGTCGCAATCGTCGGGATGGGCACCGATGGCGATGATACGGAGAGGCTGCGCGGCGAGACTAGTGGCCAGCAGAGCGAGAGGAAGTAGAATTCGCATGGGAGGTTTGAGGTTCGTTGTGGGCGTCCATTCGGAGTTGGCTCAGCTTCATCTTGGTGGCGAGCAAGGCAATGAAGCCGACAACCCAGAGCGGAACCGTAATGACTAAGAATAGTAGAGTCGCGTAGCCAATGGCCGATTGACGCGAGACGCCGAAGAGCATGACGCCCATGACGACGAGCCAATGGAAGGTTCCGACGTTGCCGGGGGCTTGCGGCGGGACGGCACCAAGACGCAGGATGACGAGCAGAATGGCGCATTCGCCGAGCGAGAGGCTGAGATTGAAGCCGATCGAGAGGAAGTAGATCGGGGCGGCTTGGAGGGCGAGGTAGAGGGCGCTGAGCAGGAAGCTGCGATAGAAGGAGTCGCTGCGGCTCATGGCGGCGATGGCATCGAGGAGGTGGAGGAAGCCTTGGGCCCAGATGGTGCGGCGGATCCAACGTTCGGCGCGATCCCGCTGGTAGAGGGCGAAGCAGAGGAGAAAAGCGATGATGGAGAGCAGCCCGGCGAGGATGCGGCTGCCGACGACGAGGACTTCCGGAAGCTCCACGAAATAGGACGCGACGAAGAAGCTGAGGATGAGCCAGATGCCATCGAAGAGGCGCTCAATGACAACGCTCGAGATGACAACCGAGAACGGCACGCCGGACCAGCGGGCTTGCAGGAAGCTTCGGATGACTTCGCCCGGGCGCAGAGGCAGCAGTTCGTTGGCGAACAGTCCGACGTAGATTGCCTGGATCGAACGGCCCACGGGGAGGGAGCCGACGGGCCGGAGGAGCAGGTTCCAACGCCAGCCTTGGACGCAATAGACGGCGATGTCGGTGAGGACAGCGGCGAGGATGAACGACGGCGGAACAGCGCGGATGCGCGGCCATTGTTCGGCCCAATCGAAGTTGCGGTAGACGAGCAGGAGACAGGCGATGGAGACGGTATAACCCAGCACGGGGATGAGCCAGTGGGGGAAGCGTCGATGAGAGGAAGTAGGCATCCTTAAGAACCATGATAGGCTGACCTTCATGCGAAATATCCGCCAAGTGGCGGTGTTGGGTGCAGGGACAATGGGGGCTCGGATTGCGGCGCATTTTGCAAACGCCGGGGTTTCTGTTCTTCTGCTAGACCTCACTGTGGACGCCGCGCGAAAAGGCCTTGAAACTGCGACGAAAGCGAAGCCGGTGGGCTTTTACCTGCCGGAGTACGCTGCCCGGGTGACCGTGGGCAGCTTCTCTGACGACCTGGGAAAAGTTACTGACTGCGACTGGATTCTGGAGGCCGTTACCGAACGGCTGGATGTGAAACGAGAGCTGTGGGGCAAGGTGGCCGCGCTATGCGGGCCCGAGGCGATTCTGTCGACGAACACGTCGGGCATCCCGCTGGCGATGATCAGCGACGGTTTCTCGGCG
>JANODS010000195.1:0-1014 GCA_031412835.1 Acidobacteriota bacterium
TCGGCATTGCCTTAATGTCCTCGACAAATCCCATCGTCGTATGCCGATACGTGTGCTTCTCAAACGCCGTCTCCCGCAGCTTTTCGTGCAGTTGATTCACCGGCTCCGAACTGTTCTTGTTGTACTCTCCATTCACCGCCAACGCCTCAGTCCGAAACGCGCTCTCGGAGTACTCCAAGTTCTGAAACCGGTCCGCCTCCAACTCCAAAATCGACTCCAGCGCCTCCTTCGCAAACGTCGCGTGGTACACCGTCAAATCGTCGCTCGTATACGCGTTCGTCGCCGCCCCCGCGGCTTTCATGACCGCCTCCCACTTCTGTGGCGGATACTTCGCAGTCCCTCGAAACATACAGTGCTCGAAGAAGTGAGCAAACCCCGATTTCCCCGGCTCCACCTCATGCCGAGACCCCACGCTCACGACGATATATACCGACACAATGTTCGGGAAGTCCGTCGGAATCGTCACGAGCCGCATCCCGTTCGGCAGATCATGCTGATCGTAGCCGTAAGGAAAAATCTTTGACGGCGCCGCCGTCAAACTCATCGCCAACACCAAACCTAAGAGATAACGCATGGAAAAGCTCCCCGCACCCGTTCTAGTTTCTCACCCAAAGCCAACAACAACTCTTCACTATAAGGCCGACCCACCAACTGCACGCCAATTGGCAAACCGCCCGCGCTCAGCCGCATAGGCACCGTCAGCCCCGGCATCCCAAAAAGATTGAACGGCGTCAGGCACGACATCGCCTCCAGCAAACTTACGCCATTCCAGTTTCGCTCCCGCGGCAAAAACGCCGTCACCGCACAACTCGGCAGCAGCAAAACCGGCGTCTCCTCCATCTGTTGCAACAGCGCGATGCGCAGCTTATCCCGCACCGCAAACTGCTTCACCACCTCAACCCCACTCGGATGCGCCGGCGGATCCTGCAACAGCTCCAACCCCGTCCAGTGCGCCAACCCCGGCTCACCAGCCATAATCTCTCGCTTCAACGGATCACTCAAAACAGTAAAGAA
>JANODS010000196.1:0-12892 GCA_031412835.1 Acidobacteriota bacterium
CTACGCCCTCAGCGGCACCGTCGTGTCCGGCCACGGCATCGGTTCCAAACAAACCGTGCCCACCCTGAACCTCGACACCCCGGCCGAACTCCTCCCAGCCCATGGCGTCTACATCTCCCGTACCCGGGATCTGGACTCCGACCGTTCGTGGAACTCCATCACGAACGTCGGCGTCCGCCCCACTTTCGCCGGCGACTCGCTCGCCATTGAAACGTTTCTCCTCGATCCCTTCGATGGTCAAACCCCAACGAAGATCCAGGTCCAGTTCCTTCGCCATGTCCGCGAGGAACGGAAATTCCCTTCGCCCGAAGCTCTGAAAGCGCAAATCCTCTCCGACGTCCGCCGTGCTCAGACCTTCTTCCGGCGCACCTCACAACTTCATCCCAATTAAGGAGTCCCCATGTCCGTATCCCCTGGAAAATTGAAACATTTGAAGGCGCTCGCCAACAGCCGCGGCGTCATCGCCGCCGCCGCCATGGACCAACGCGGTAGCCTGCAAAAGTCCATCGCCGCCGCCAAAGGCGTCCCCGCCGACGCCATCACTCAGCACGAGATGGAAGAGTTCAAGATCATCGTCTCGAAGGTCCTGACCCCCCACGCCAGCGCCATCCTCCTCGATCCCGAATTCGGCCTCCCCGCCGCCGCCGCTCGCGACAAGAATTGCGGTCTCCTCCTCGCTTACGAAAAGACCGGCTACGACGCCAACACCGCCGGTCGCCTCCCCGACCTCCTCGACGACGTCTCCGTCAAACGCATCGTCGACATGGGCGGCGATGCCGTCAAAATCCTTCTCTACTACACTCCCTTCGACGATCCGAAAATCAACGAAGTCAAGCACGCCTTTTGCGAACGCATCGGCGCGGAATGCGAGTTCCACCAAATTCCGTTCTTCCTGGAATTCATAGGCTACGACCACCTCGGCGGTAGCGAAAAAGGCGTCGAATACGCCAAAGCCAAGCCGGAAATCGTTCTCCAAAGCATGGTCGAATTCTCGAAGCCCCAGTACTACGTCGACATGCTGAAGGTCGAAGTCCCGGTCAACGCCGAGTTCGTCGAAGGCAGCAGCGTCTACAAAGGCGTCTCCGCGTATACCCGCGCCCAGGCCCTCGAATACTACCGCAAGGCCGCCGAAGTCGCCACCAAGCCCTTCATCTATCTGAGCGCCGGCGTCTCGAACGATCAGTTCACCGAGTCCCTCGCCATGGCAGCCGAAGCCGGCACCGCCTACAGCGGCGTCCTCTGCGGCCGCGCCACCTGGAAAGAAGGCATCCCCGTCTATGGCAAGCACGGCGCCAAGGCCCTCGAAGACTGGATGAATACCGAAGGCGTCAAAAACATCAACGCCGTGAACGAAGCCATCAAACCGGCCACCAGCCTGTTCAAAGTCCTCGGCATCGAATAGCAAACAATCTTGCAGGGCCGGCCCGCACCGGCCCTGCATTCCTACCAAGCGTCCCGATTCCCGATCTTCACCCGATACAACGGCTTCCCCCGCTCCGCCTCCTCCATCTCGTATTTCTCCTCCGTCTTCTCCGCCTCCCAACCCCGCCACAGCCAAGCCAAAGACTCCGGCAAATCCAGCGCCCCTTGCGCAATCGCATGGCTCCCTTCCCCAAACCGAAAGTGAAAATCATACCCCTTCATCTTCAAAGCATTCGCCAATTGAATATTGTTCAGCGGCCAACTCCCCGTCTGATTTTCAATATCGTCCGCCCCGTCCGATAGCCACACCCGCAGGTTCTTCCGTGCCTCCCGCCGCACCCGATGCGACACAATGTACCCGCCGTCCTGCCCCTGCTCCGGCCGCCACTGAATCCCCGTATAGCTCCCGATATGCGACAGCACCCGGCTGAACTGCCCCGGGAAATACCACGCCACGTTCATCGCGCAAATCGCCCCCGACGACGCCCCCGCCACCGCCCGCGAATACCCGTCCTGCCGCAATTTATACGTCTTCTCCACCTCCGGCAAAACCTCCTCCATCAAATAGTTCCCATACCGATCCGACACAGTATCGTATTGCACGCTTCGCGTCTGCGCCCCCGGCGCAATCAGCACATGCACCATTGGCGGAATCAACTTCTTGTGCACCAAGTTGTCCGACACAATTTGCAACCGCAGCCGCAACAGATCCGCGTTCCCCACAATCGTCTCCCCGTCCTGCCACACCATCAGCGGAGCCCCCCGCGCCAAGTCCGCCCCCGCGTTCACGTAAACCCAGTAGTTCGCCGTCATCCCCGGATAGATCTTGCTCGTCAAAGTCCGCACCGCCGACAGCGTGCCCTGTGCCACCCCGGCCTTCGGATACGCGTCCGGGTTGTACCCCGCCACGTCATAAGTCCCAATCGGCTTCCCGTCCGAAAAGTAAGTATAGGTATGCGTCGTCCCCAACCGCAGCGTCATCAGCCGATACCAATACCGACTCCCCGCCACCGGCGTCATCGCCACCGCCGCCTGCTTATCCACCGACACCGTCGCCGCCTTCTCACTCTCGACGGCGAACAAAAACTCCTGTCCCCAAACCGCCGCACCGTCCCGCCCCTTAAACCCCGGCAGTCCTCCCGCCAACAACTCCTTCAACCGCGGCGACCCCGTCCGCGCCGCGTCGATCAACTCTTCTAGCGGATTTCTCTGCGCCCCCACCATCCCCATCGCGATCATCAAGCCAACAATCAGTCGTTTCATCTGGAAACAGAATATACTACCGCCCATGTACCGCCTCACCGCCGTCCTCCTCCTCGCCACCGCCGCCTTCGCTCAAACCTCCGGCCAAATCACCGGTACCGTGCAAGATAAATCCGGCGCCGTCGTCCCCACCGCCGCCATCACCGCCGTCAACGAACTCACCGGTCTCGTCTTCCGCGCGACGTCCGACCCCAGCGGCCGCTTCACCCTCCTCCAACTCCCCGTCGGCGACTACCGCGTCGACATCACCCGCGAAGGCTTCCGCCCCTTCCGCTCCCCCGGGTTCCACCTCGACGCCGACTCCACCCGGCAAGTCCAAGCCACCCTCGAACTCGGCCAAGTCTCGGAATCCATCACCGTCGGCGGCTCCGTCTCCCAAGTCGAAACCGTCGGAGCCACCCTGAAAGAAATCATCGACGAACGACGGATCACCGAACTCCCCCTCAACGGCCGCAACGCCCTCCAGCTCGTCCGCCTCATCCCCGGGGCCGTCTCCGGCGCGGGCAACAACGGCCTCGGCCAAAACGAAGGCATCTCCGTCAACGGTGCCCGTGGCACCGCCAACAACTACCTCCTCGACGGCGGCGACAACAACGACCCCCAACTCAACACCGCCGCCCTCATCCCCAACCCCGACGCCCTCGAAGAGTTCAGCGTCCAAACCAACAACTTTTCCGCCGAATTCGGCCGCAACTCCGGAGCCATCATCAACGCCGTCACCAAGTCCGGCACCAACCAGTTTCACGGCTCCGCCTATGAGTTCGTGCGCAACGACATCATGGACGCCCGCAGCTTCTTCGCCCTCGAAAAAGGCAAGCTCCGCCGCAACCAGTTCGGCGGCTCCTTCGGCGGCCCCATCATCCGCGACCGCACGTTTTTCTTCGGCTCCTACGAAGGTCTCCGCGAACGCTCCGGTGCCACTTTCTCCGGCCTCACCGTCCCCACCGCCCCCATGCGCGCCGGCAACTTCTCCAGCTTCGCCCGCTTCCCCAACGACCCCGCCACCAACCAACCCTTCCCCGGCGGCCTTATCCCCGCCTCCCGCTTCGACCCCGCCTCTCTCGCCTTCCTCGACAAACTCCAGGTTCCCCTCCCCAACGCCTCCAACAACCGCTTCATCTTCAACCGGCCCAACCAAATCGACGCCAACCAGTACATCGGCCGCGTCGACCACTCCCTCTCTTCCGCCCAGCGCCTTTCCGGCCGCATTTTCCTCAGCAAAAGCGCCGAATCCAACACCGCCGGTCTCCCCGTCCTCCACGCCGAAAACGCCTTCACCAGTTGGAACATCCAAGGCCAACACACCTGGACCATCTCCCCCGGCCTCCTCGGCTCCGGTCAAGTCACCGTCAACCGCACCAACATTGATCGCGGCCCCCTTCCCTTCGGCTCCGCCGACGGCATCAACTACGCCGACCTCGGCGTCAAGGTCAACCGCGGCGGCCCAGACCCCAAACTCGTCCCCCACTACCGCGGTGCCGTCACCGGCTATTGGAACCTCAACCAGGACAACTTAGTCACCATCGACCGCCGCACTTACCAAGGCACTTACACCCTCGCCTGGATCCACGGCCGCCACCAACTCAAATTCGGCGGCGAATACCGCTACAGCTTCTCCGACCGCGTTACCGCCAACGGCATCGACCCCCAGTTCACCTTCGACGGCCGCTTCAGCAACGAAGCCTTCGCCGATTTCCTCCTCGGCCGACCCGCCTCCATGCTCCAAGGTTCCGTCCGCCTCAACCGCAACGCCAACCACGCCCCATCGTTCTTCGTTCATGACGACATCAAAATCTCGAAAAACCTCACCCTCAGCGCCGGCGTCCGCTGGGAGCCTTACCTTCCCTTCTTCGCCACCAACGATGAACTCACCGTCTTCCGTCCGGGCCAGCAATCCACTGTCTTCCCCAGCGCTCCCCAAGGCCTGCTCTACGTCGGCGATAAAGGTGTCCAACGTGGCGGCACCGACACCGATTGGAACAACATCGCCCCGCGCATCGGCTTCGCCTGGCGTCCGTTCGGTTCCACCAAAACCAGCGTCCGCGCCGGCTACGGCATCTTCTTCGATACCCCCCGCTTCCACATGCTCAGCCACTTCGTGAACTCCCCGCCCTTCTCCTTCCAAACAACCATCAACCAACCCGCCAGCTTCTCCGATCCCTACCGCGGCACCACCAACCCCTTCCCCTACTCGCCGCCCAGCACCGCCGACGAACGAGCCAAATATCGCTTCACCCTCCCCGCCACCGTCGGCCTCTCCATCGACCCCGACCTCGCCACCTCCTACCTCCAACAGTGGAACCTCAACGTCCAGCGCGAGCTCGCCGCCGGCTTCACCGCCACAGTCGCCTACGTCGCCTCCAAGGGCTCGAAACTCGCCATCCGCAACGAAGCCAACCCCGCTCAATTCCGCGCCGGCGCCACCACCGCCAACATCAACGCCCGCCGCCTCTACGCCCCCAACTTCCAAAGCATTCTCAACTATCAATCCAACGTCAACTCCAGCTACCACTCCATCCAAACCACCCTCAACAAACGGTTCTCGAAAGGCTACACCATCCTCGCCAGCTACACCTACGGCCGATCGATCGACCTCAGCTCCCTCGAAGTCGACGGCTTCAACGGCCAGGATCCCCTCAACCTCAGCGCCGACAAAGGCCTCTCCGATTTCGACATCCGCCAGCGCTTCGTTTCCAGCTTTCTCTGGGACATCCCCGGCCCCAAAACCGGCCCCGCCAAATGGATCCTCGGCGGTTGGCAGACCAACGGCATCTTCTCCGCCCAAACCGGCAGCCCCATCAACATCGTCTCCGGCAGTGACCGCGCCCTCTCCGGCACCGGCACCCAACGCGCCAATCTCATCGGCAACCCCTACCTTCCCTCCGGCCGCTCCCGCGATGAACAAATGGCCGGCTACTTCAACCCCGCAGCCTTCGCCCTACCCGCCCTCGGCACCTACGGCAACTTCGGTCGCAACGTCCTCCAGGGCCCCGGCAGCTACAACCTCGATTTTGCCATTTTCAAAGGCTTCCGCTTCGCCGAACGCCGCGAACTCCAATATCGCTGGGAGATGTTCAACGCCCTCAACCACGCTAACCTCGGCAACCCCCGCGCCAACATCGGCGCCGTCCGCCCCGGCCAGATCGATTCCACCTCCGCCGCCCGCATCATGCAGATGGGCCTCCGCTTCGTCTTCTGACCCTACCGGCGAGTGCCCGCCACGTCGTTCTGAAACCGATACAACCCCTTCCCTGCCGTAACGTATAGCGTCTTCATATCTGGCCCCGCGAACGTGCAATTCGTCACCGTATCCTCCGGCACCGCGATGAACTTAACCAGCTTCCCATCCGGCGAAAAGACATGCACCCCGGCCTTCGTATCCAGCGTCTCAGTCGTGCCCCGCTTCTGATGCAGCCCCGCCACGGCGTACAGGTTCCCTTTCGTGTCGATGCACATCCCGTCGGCGCTACGTCCCGGATAGAAGTTATGGAACACCCGCATGTTACTAACTGACCCGTCCGCGCTCAAATCATAAGCGCGTAACATCCGCGCCCCGCCCTCTTGATTATTCGCCTCCACCAAATACAGCGTCTTATCGTCCGGCGCGATCATGATCCCGTTGGGCCGCTGGACATCTGGCTTGAGCAGCAATCGGGTCAGCTTCTTATCGGGATCAATCCGATAGACCGCGCCGCCGATCATGTCCGTGAAAAAGAGCCTGCCCGTCGTGTCCATCGTCACATCATTCGGTCCCACAAACGGCTTGCCCTCGTAGCCGTCCGCCAGCACCTCCACCGCGCCCGTCTTCGTGTCCGTCCGCGTCACCCGCGGCTTCATCACCGTCGCCGCATGCGGCGACCCGCCAAACTGCGCGCCCTGCAGCGATGCGCCCTCAGCGGCCACCAACCGCCCCTCGTTGTCGAAGAGCAACCCATTCGCCGTATTGCTGTTCTCGCGAAAGACGCTCAGCTTACCGTCCACCGAAAGCTTCATAATCCGCTGGTTTATGATCTCCGAGAAATAAACGTTGCCCTCGGCGTCGGCCGTTGGCCCCTCGGTGAACGAGGTAATGGTCGCCACCGCCACCTCTTCCCGGGGAACCTCTCCACACCCGGCCAGCAGCAAGATCGCCAAACTCATTGTCAGTCGCATAGGCGCTCATCATATCGCGCTTCTCCAAAAAAATACTTGACACGTAGTCGCTAAGATAATATATTGGAGTAGAGATTACATCTCAGGAGGAAATCTGACATGCTCATTCACAAATTCTCGCCGTTCACTAGCTGGAACGATCTCTCCGTTCCCTTCCGACTGATGGAGGATTCGCTCAAGCGCGCTGCCGACGAAGCGAATCCGGCTGCCAAGCCTTGGCTTCCCGCCGTGGACATTCTGGAAGACGAGTCGCAACTCGTCATCACGGCCGACCTTCCCGGCGTCGATCTCGCGAAGATCGATATCCGCCTCGAAAACGGCACCCTGATCGTCAAGGGCCAACGGGACATTGCTCCGACCAACGAGCAGACCAGCTATCACCGCATCGAACGGACGTACGGCCAGTTCGCCCGGTCCTTTGCCATGCCCGAAACCGTCGATCCCGAAAAGGTAGCCGCCGACTACAAAAACGGCGTCCTGCAGATCACCTTGGGCAAAAAAGAACTCGCCAAACCGCGAGCGATCCAAGTCCAAGTCAGCTAACCGCCAGCGCATCGCCCGGGGCCAACCGCCCCGGGCAAATCACCCATCCGCCGCCCAGGCCGTCGGCCAGATCGCCCAATCCGATTGCCGTCGCCTCGGCATCGACAGCAATCGCAGGGAGCTTAAAGTTCCATTCGTCCTCGCGCTAGACCCCCGCTTCGCCGCTCAGAACCTCGCCGTGCCCAACCCCTCCATACGCTACGAGCCCCGAATGCCTCCACTGCGCCGCCGAATCATCGGCTCTAAGAATTCGTTACCCACATCTGGCCGACACGAAATCTTCGTGCCCCCCATTCCTCCCGTAAATATGGGAACCTCGATATAAGCCATGAAAACCACCCTCGAGATTCCGGATGCCCTCTTCCGCCAAGCCAAAGCCGCCGCGGCCGAGCAAGGTATCCCGCTCCGGGAACTCGTCACCCTCGCCCTTGCCGAGAAACTTCGCGGCCCATCAAGCGCCCAAAAGCCCTGGATGAGCAGCTTCGGCAAGCTTCGCGGCTTGCACGCCGAAACCCTCCAGATCGATAAACTTATCACCGAAGAATTCGGAAGCTTGGAGCCAGAAGATCGCTTGTGATCCTCGATACGAATGCCGTCTCCGCCCTCGCCGACGGCGACTCTGCCATCTCCTCCTTTATCGCTCACGCCGACGAACTGGTCCTCCCAGTCATCGTCCTCGGCGAATATCGATACGGGATCAATCAATCGCGGCATCGCCTTCGCTACCAAGTCTGGTTAGCCGAACTCATCAGCGTCAGCCGCATCCTCGACCTGGATCGCTTCACTACCGATTCCTATGCGGTAATTCGCTCGGAACTTAAGACCCAGGGCCAACCCATCCCCGCCAACGATCTCTGGATCGCCGCCCTCGCCCGCCAACACCGCCTCCCCCTCCTCAGTCGCGATCATCACTTTGATGCCGTCCCCGGACTCAAGCGCCTCTCTTGGCCCTAAGCCTGCGATAACATAATGCAGATGCTCACACGCCGCGTCCTCCTCGCCGCCCTCCCGGCCCTCCCCCTCCTCGCCGCCCGCAAACGTTCCGCCCTCATCATCGACGGCCAGAACAACCACGCCTGGGCCGCCACCACCCCCTTCCTCCGCCGCTATCTCGAAGAGACCGGCCTGTTCACCGTCACCGTCTCCACCACGCCCCCTAAAGGCGGCGACATGCAGTCCTACCGCCCCAAATTCTCCGCCCATGACGTCGTCGTCCTGAACTACAACGGCGAAGATTGGTCCAAGGACACCGAAGCCGATTTCGTCAAATACGTCGCCTCCGGCAAAGGCCTCGTCGTCGTCCACGCCGCCAATAACGCCTTCCCCACTTGGCCCGAATTTAATGAAATGATCGGCCTCGGCGGCTGGGGCAATCGCACCGAAAAAAGCGGCCCCTATCTCCGTCTTCGCGAAGGAAAATGGGTCGCCGATACCCAACCCGGCCGCGGCGGCAGCCACGGCGACCAACACGAATACGTTGTCACCCTCCGAGACCCCAACCATCCCATCACCAAAGGCCTCCCCCCCGAGTGGCTCCATGCCAAGGACGAACTCTACGACCGTCTCCGCGGCCCCGCCAAAAACGTCCACATCCTCGCCTCCGCCTTCGCCCCCAAAGCAAAACGCGGCAGCGACGAAAACGAACCGCTCATCATGGTCCTCCCCTACGGCAAAGGCCGCGTCTTCCACACTTGTCTCGGCCACGGGGTCGAAGCCATGTCCTCGGTCGACTTCATCGTCACCTACCAACGCGGCACCGAATGGGCCACCACTGGCAAGGTAACCCAAAAACTACCCGCCGACTTCCCCGGCAAAGACAAGGTCTCTCTCCGCCCGGCCAAGTAACCGGCGCTTTCGCATTGCCAAAAGAGTTGCAGCCCGCCGCCCGTCCGCTAGCACGGAGGAAGGAGTTGGTAAAGTAGTAGATTCACAAATGCAACTCGAAAAAGTGTACGAGCCCCAGCAGTTTGAACCCCGCTGGGCCAAATGGTGGGAAGAGTCCGGGATCTACCAAGCGGACCCCAACAAACCCGGAAAAGCGTTCTCCATCGCCATCCCCCCGCCCAACGTCACCGGCAGCCTCCACATCGGCCACATGATCGGCCATACCGAAATGGACGTCGTCACTCGCTACCATCGGATGATCGGCGACAACACCCTGTGGATCCCCGGCACCGACCACGCCGGCATCGCCACCCAAATGGTCGTCGAACGCGATCTCGCCAAGCAAAACATCACCCGCCACGACCTCGGCCGCGAAGCCTTCGAAGCAAAAATCTGGGACTGGAAAGCCCTCTACGGCGGCAACATCGAACGCCAAATGCGCAAGATTGGCGACTCCGTCGATTGGACCCGCAACCGCTTCACCCTCGACGATGGCCTCTCCCGCGCCGTCCGCGAAGTCTTCGTCCGCATGCACGAAGACGGCCTTATCTACCGCGGCGAATACATGGTCACTTGGTGCCCCCGCTGCAACACGGCCATCTCGGACCTCGAAGTGAACCACGAAGACACCGCCGGCAGCCTGTGGGAGATCGATTACCCCGTCACCGGCCAGCCCGGCCGCGTCCTCACCGTCGCCACCACCCGCCCGGAAACCATGCTCGGCGATACCGCCGTCGCCATCAATGCCGCCGACGAACGCTACCTCGACCTCCACGGCAAAACTGTCCAACTGCCGTTGATGAACCGCGAAATCCCCATCGTTTGTGACGATATGGCCGACCCCGAGTTCGGCACCGGCGTCGTCAAAATCACCCCGGCCCACGACCCGAACGACTTCGAAGCCGGCAAGCGCCATAGCCTCCCCATCATCCAAGTCATCAGCCCTCTGGCCGTCATGACCGACGCCGCCGGCCCCTACGCCGGCCTCGATCGCGGCGAAGCCCGCAAACGCGTACTCGCCGATCTCGAAGCCGCCGGCCTCCTCCGCGCCGTCAAGCCCCATCATTTGCCCATCTCGAAATGCCAACGCTGCTCCACCATCGTCGAGCCGCTCATTTCGAAGCAGTGGTTCGTCCGAATGAAGGAACTCGCCGCGCCCGCCATAAAGGCCGTCGAAACCGGCGAAACCGTATTTATCCCAGAAAACTGGAGCAAAACCTACTTCGAGTGGATGTACAACATCCGCGACTGGTGCATCTCCCGCCAACTCTGGTGGGGCCATCGCATCCCCGCCTGGCACTGCGCCGACTGCACCGGCATCACCGTCGCCCGCCAAACGCCCAACGCCTGCCAACACTGCGCCAGCGCCAATATCACCCAGGATACCGACGTCCTCGACACCTGGTTCAGCTCCGGCCTCTGGCCCTTTTCCACCCTCGGCTGGCCCGATGAAACCGAAGACCTGAAGAAGTATTACCCCACCTCCGTCCTCATCACCGGCTTCGACATCATCTTCTTCTGGGTCGCCCGCATGATGGTGATGGGCATCTATTGCACGAAGCAAGTGCCCTTCCGCCATGTCTATATCCACGGCCTCGTCCGCGACGCCGAACGCCAGAAAATGTCGAAGACCAAAGGCAATGTCATCGACCCGCTCAGCGTCACCGAAAAGTACGGCACTGACGCCGTCCGCATGTCGCTCCTCCTCGCCGCTTCGCCCGGCACCGACATTATCGCCAGCGAAGACCGCATGGAATCCGCCCGCGCCTTCGCCAATAAAATCTGGAACGCCGCCCGGTTTCTGTTCCTCAACCTCGAACGCGCCGAGGCCGAACCCTGGTCGCCCACCGAGCAAACCAGCTATCAACCGGAAGCCGCCGCCGACGGTGAGGTCCCGCTCGAAGACCGCTGGATTTTCAGCCGCCTGAACAACGCCGCCGGCGAGATCAACAAGGCCATCGACACCTACCGTTTTCACGAAGCCGCCCAGCTCCAATGGCACTTCTTCTGGCACGATTTTTGCGATTGGTACATCGAACTCAAGAAGCTCCGCTTCGTCGATGGCAGCGGCCTGAACGCCCACTGGCGCAACATCCTCACGGTCTTCGACGCCTCCCTCCGCCTGCTCCACCCCTCCATGCCCTTCCTCACCGAAGAGCTCTGGCAACGCCTCGGCACCCACGCCAAAGTGTCCATCTCGCTAGCCGCCTTCCCGCAGTTCCACCCCGCCTCCGCCGACCCCGCCGCCGAACGCGAAATGGCCATTCTCCAGGAGCTCATCACCGCCGCCCGCACCCTTCGCGCCGAAAGCAAGCTCGACCCCAAAGCGCCCTTCGACGCCGTCATCTACGCCGACGGCACCGTCGCCACGCTTGCCGCCTCTCAAAAGGAGGCCATCAGCAAACTCGCCAACCTCAATCTAACCCTCGCCCCCGCCAGCGCCGAACGGGCCAAAGGCAGCAAACGGTCAACCCCGGAGTTCGACCTCGTCCTCGCCATCTCCGCCGCGCAACTCGACGCGCAGCGCGATCGGCTCGGGAAAGAGATCGAACAGTTGACCAAAATCATCACTGGCTCAGAAGCACAGCTTTCTAACGAAGCCTTCCTCGCCAAGGCCCCCGAAAAAGTGCTCACCAGCATGCGCGAAAAACTCGCCGATTACAAGGCCCAGCTAGCCAAAAGCCACGAGGCGCTTAATGAATTTTGATTTCCAACATCCTGAAATTTTGGATGTCGTCCATCGCGCCCTCACCGAAGATATCGGCGCTGGCGACATCACCACCAACGCCACCGTCCCCGCCAATCGGATCGCGACCGGCAAGTTCTACGCCCGCCAGTCGATGATCGTCGCCGGCGTCGAACTCCTGCCTTTGATCTTCGCCGAACTCGGGGGTGTCGACCACCTCTCCCTCCACGTCGAAAGCGGCGACCGGGCCGCCGACGGCGAAGTCCTCGCCACCGTCCGCGGCAAGGCTCGCACCCTGCTCACCGCCGAACGAGTCGGCCTGAACTTCATCCAACGCCTCTCCGGCATCGCCACCTTGACCCGCAAGCACGTCGATGCCGTCGCGGGCACCGGTTGCCGCATCCTCGACACGCGCAAGACCACCCCCGGCCTCCGCCGCCTCGAAAAGATGGCCACCGCCGCCGGTGGGGCCACCAACCACCGCATCGGCCTGTTCGACGCCGTGCTGATCAAGAACAATCACATCACCGCCGCCGGTGGCGTCACCGCCGCCATCAACGCCGTAAAGGCCGCCGGCGTCCCCGCTGGCCTCCGGATTGAAATCGAAGTCCGCACTCGCGCCGAACTTGAAGAGGCTCTCGCCTCCGGGGCCCAGCACATGCTGCTCGATAACCTCACCCCCGTCGAGGCCGCCGAATGGATCCGTTTCGTCAACAAACGAGCCACCGTCGAACTCTCCGGCGGCATGCGCCTCGACAAACTCCGCGACTACGCCGTCGCCGGGCCGGACTTCATCTCCGTCGGCGCCCTCACCCATTCCGCCGTCGCCGTCGATGTGAATTTCCGCCTCCAGTTGGAAGAGTAATGGCCTTCGACCCCGACCCCGTCCGCGCAGCCTTCCCCGGCCGCCGGGTCGATTATTACGAAACCATCGGCTCCACC
>JANODS010000197.1:0-4016 GCA_031412835.1 Acidobacteriota bacterium
GCGCGTCGAAACCCTCGCCGACAAGAGCGTGAAGGTGCAGGGCAAGGTGTGGCTACGGGGCGAAGCGGAACCCACCGAGTGGACCGTCGAACGCGTCGATCCCCCCGCCCTAGCCAATCTCGAAGGGGCCGCCGGCCTATACGCCGATGCTCCCGTCGAAGTCGCCCTCGACAACATTAAGGTAACCAAGAACTAATATGCGTACGAAAATCATCCTATCTCTCTTCGTAGCGGGCGTCTTCTCTCTCTTCGCCGACGATAAACAATGGGCCATGTGGGGCGGCTCCGCCAGTCGCAACATGGTTTCCACCATGAAGGGGGTCCCCGATAAGTGGGATTACGCCAAGAAAGAGAACATTCGTTGGATGTCCTCCCTTGGCTCGCAAAGCTACGGCAACCCCGTCGTTGCCGATGGCGTCGTCCTCGTCGGCACCAACAACGAAGGGCTCCGTGACCCAAAGCAGCCGGGTGACCGCGGCGTCCTCATGGCGTTCCGCGAAACGGACGGCGAATTTCTCTGGCAAATCACGCACGAAAAACTGGCCGCCGGTCGCGTCAACGACTGGCCCTACCAGGGCGTCTGCTCTTCGCCGCTCGTCGAAAACGGGATCATCTACTACGTCTCCAATCGCAGCGAGCTCATCGCCGCGGACATCAAAGGCATGGCCAACGGCAACGATGGCATCAAGGACGAAAAGTTCACCGGACCCAAGGACGGTGACATTCTTTGGCGCTACGACATGATGGAGGAACTCGGCAACCAGCCCCACAATATGTCGAACTCCTCGCCGGTCATCATCGGCGACCTCATCATCATCTCCACCTCAAACGGCCAGGACGAAAGCCACGTCAATGTTCCTTCGCCGAAAACGCCCGCCATCATCGCCATCAACAAGAAGACCGGGAAGCTCGTGTGGGAAGATAATTCGGTCGGAGACCGGATCCTCCACGGCCAATGGTCCTCGGCCGCGGTTGGCACAATCGGCGGCGTGATGCAGGCCGTGATAGGACAAGGTGACGGCTGGCTCCGCGGTTACGATGCCGTCTCCGGCAAAAAACTCTGGGAGTTCGATATGAATCCCAAAGATTCGGTTTGGCCGAAAACGCGCAACGAAGTCATCTCGACGCCCATCATCGTCGACGGGATCATCTACATCGCCAACGGCCAGGACCCCGAACACGGAGAAGGCGTTGGCCACATGTACGCCATCGACGGCACCAAGCGAGGCGACATCACCAAGACCGGAGCCCTCTGGCACTACGACAAAATCCGCCGTTCCATCTCAACCGGGGCCTATCTCGACGGCCTCTTATACTACTCCGACTTCAGCGGCTTCCTCCATTGCGTGGATGCCAAAACCGGAGCGCAAGTTTGGGTGCATGACATGCTCGCCGCCGTTTGGGGCTCGCCCATCATCATCGACGGGAAAGTTTATCTCGGGGATGAGGATGGGGACGTCGTCGTCATGCAAGCAGGCCGGACCAAGAAACTGCTTTTCGAAACGAACCTCGGAAGCTCGATCTACTCCACGCCCTCTCCGGCCAACGGATCCATCTACATCGTCAATCGCAATCAGCTAATCGCGATCGGCAAGAAGTAGTTCGCCCGCCTGTCCATTCTCCCAAATCTGCCGGGCCTCTTCGATCGCGGTCATCCGCACCCCAGAGGCCTCGGCTTCGCCCGCGATAAACCGCAATCCGTCCAACGCCCACTTCGCCAACTCTGGCTGCGCCAGCCGATACAGAACCCGCCGACCTTCCCGCCGCTCCACCACCACTCGATTGGCCCGCAGAATCGCAAGGTTTTGTGAGGTCCGTGAATGGCTCACCCCGAGCACGGCTTGAATCGTATTTACGTCTTTTTCCCCGGCCCCTAGCTCCTCCACAATCCGCACGCGATCCGGATGCGCAAACACCGCGAACAATTTCGCCAACTCTCTCGATGCAATATCACGTACCGGCATGCTTATATTCAAATATTCATACATATGAATCTATTTGTCAATGCTCTTGACTAAACCCGTTACGCGCTTTACTCTTAAGTATGCAGACATTTGAATGTTTGCACTTGTCACCCAATGTCGGAACACTCCCCATCGTCCTCCCAGCAATCTCAACTCTCCGTCCGACGCCCCCTCCGCGCCGTTCTTCGCGCCGTAGAACCTGCTCTACCTTGGACCGCCACTTGCTCCGGCGACCACGAACTCATAACGATTTTTGAGGCTAAACCCGGCAAAGCCCACGTCCGTTTCGGCCCCGCCACCAATCGCACCAAGTGGATTTCCGTGTCCAGTCTGGTCGAGGCGCTTGGCCTGCCCAACTCCTCCGCCGAAGTCGATTGGCTCGTCCCGCTGCCCCCGGCACCCCTGGAAGAACTCAAGTCGCTGGCCGACCGAACCCTGTCGCCGTACGAACGTCTAAGGGCTCTCCTGCGCGCCGAACGCTCCACTCTCTGGGTGGCCATCATCTATTCCATCGTCATCGGATTGCTCACTCTCGTCGTCCCCGTTGCCGTGCAGTCGCTCGTCAACACGGTCGCCTTCGGCTCGGTTCTCCAGCCGGTCGTCGTGCTCACCCTCTTCGTCTTCATGGCCCTCGGCTTCTCCACCGCCATGAACGGACTTCGAGCCTACGTCGTCGAACTCTTGCAGCGCAGCGTGTTCGCGCGGGTCACCCAGGACTTTACTCATCGGCTGCTCCGCGTCAACGCCGAAGCCTTTGATCGCTATCACGGGCCAGAGGTTGTCAACCGTTTCTTCGATGTCGTAACCGTTCAAAAGGCCGCCGCCACGCTACTCATCGACGGCTTAACGATCCTGATGCAGACCATCATCGGCATGATTCTGGTCGCCCTCTACCATCCCATTCTTCTAGCCTACGACTTCCTTCTCATCGTCTCGATGTTGTTCATCATCTTCGTCCTTGGTCGCGGGGCCGTGTATACCGCCATCAAAGAATCGAAGGCGAAGTATGCCGTCGAAGCCTGGCTCGAGCAAATCGCGGCCCACCTGATTGCGTTCAAGTCGCCCGGCGGCGCCGCTCATGCGGTCGAACATTCTCGCCACCTGCTCGAGCACTATCTCGAGTATCGAGAAAAGCATTTCACCGTCCTATTGCGCCAGATCGTTGGCTCTTTCGCCCTCCAAGCCATCGCCAGCTCCATTCTTCTTGGCATTGGCGGCTACCTTGTGATTTCGCGGCAATTGACCCTCGGTCAGTTGGTCGCCGCCGAACTCGTCGTCACCCTGATGGTCAGCGGCTTCACCAAGTTTGGCAAACATCTCGAAGTCTATTACGACCTCCTCGCCGCGCTTGATAAGCTCGGCAATGTGGTCGACTTGCCGCTCGAACGGGAGGGCGGCGAAGCGCACATCGGCGGCCAGGGACCCCTTAGTTTGCAGCTCCGACAGCTTAGGTATCGTCAGCTCAGCGTGCAGAGCTACGATCTCGCGGCCGGCCAGAGCCTCGGTTTAATGGGCCACAACGGGTGCGGTAAATCCACTCTGGCCGATCTACTTTATGGCCTTCGAGAACCCGAATCTGGAGTGATCACGTTGGACGGAGTTGACCTCCGCGACCTCCCGCTTTCCGAACTCCGCAAGCACGTCTCGCTCGTGCGCGAGATCGAGATTTTCCCCGGCACGTTGCTCGACAACGTCCGGCTGGGACAGGATCTTTCGCATGATCAGGTCCGCGAGCTCCTCAATCGCGTCGGCCTGCTCGACGAAATCCAATTGTTGCCCCAAGGGCTAAACACCGAACTGCATCCCAGCGGCCGCCCCCTTTCCCGGGTGCAGGCTAGCCGTCTCATGATCGCCCGCGCCATCGCTGGCCACCCGCGCATGCTCATCTTAGACGATGCACTCGACCAGATTGATCGAGTCCAGGAGCGTGAAGAAGTCTGCCGCATCCTCTTCGATCCGGCCGCTTCCTGGACGTTAATTTGCGTCACCGAGCGCCCCGACCTGCTCGCCCGCTGCAAACGTCTCGCCGTGCTCGAATGCGGCGATCTTCGA
>JANODS010000198.1:0-7661 GCA_031412835.1 Acidobacteriota bacterium
CGGCGTACGATTTTGGCGGCGGCGAAGGCGTAGGTGATTTGTGGATGAATCGGAGATGGAAGTGAAAACGGTGGTGTGTTGCCGGATCCGTACGAAAGGTGGGTGGGTTCCGTACGGCGAACGTGTGACGTGGGATTCGGGGTATATCGCCAACGCGGTGTTTTGGTGTTTGGATACGGCGGATCCGGTGGGCCCGGATGATCACTTCGTGCATCCGCATGTTTGCGTGGGGGGACGGGCGTGCTACCGCGAGTTTGCGGGGGGTCAGCAGACTTAGAGCGGCGGGAGCCGGGAATGAGTTGACGGCATTGCCGGACCCGGCAGATGATTGTGTATGCGGAATGGGCGGCGGGGCGGGGTGCTGGCGTGGCGATGACGGAAGAGCAGTTGCGAGAGCGGCTGCGGAAGATTGCGGCGCTGTTCGAGGGGGCGCAGACGGCGGGCGAGCGGGAGGCCGCGGGGGCGGCGATGGAGCGGGTGAAGGCGGCTTTGCGGACGGCGCAGCCGGAAACGCAGCGGGGGCCGAGGCCGGTATATGAGGAGCCGCTGGTGGAAATGCAGTTTTCCTTGGCCGACCAGTGGCAGCGAAGCTTGCTGTCGGCGCTGTGTCGGCGGTATGGCCTGACGCCATTTCGGTATCGGCGGCAGCGGTACACGACGCTGATGTTGAATGTGAAAGCGTCGTTTGCGAACCGGGTGTTGTGGCCGGAGTACTGTCAGTTGCGGGATGCGCTGGAGCAGTATTTGCAGGAGGCGACGGATCGGATCATTCGGGAAGAGATTTTCAACGATGCGAGCGAGGCGCAGGAGCGGTAGGGGTGAGCGCTAGTCATCCCCGTTGCCGAGATGGCTGCCGGGCTGCCGCGTACAATAAGCGCCGGTGTCTGCGGTGATTGTCCTTCCAGCGAGTTCCTCGGGGGCTATCTTCTCCGCTGGGGCAAGGTAGGCCAAGCGGGGAGTCTGTTATGATCCTGAGGCCTATGCTGACTCGTCGAACCTTCCTTTCTTCCGCCGCCGCTGTCGCGGCGGTGGCGCCGGCTAATCCGGTGAACGTGATTTTGATCTTTTGTGATGACTTGGGTTGGGGGGATTTGTCTTGCTATGGCTCGGCGATCGCCACACCGAATATTGACCGGTTGGCGAAGGAGGGGGCTCGGTTTACGCACTGCCTTTCGGCGAATCCGGTTTGTAGCCCTTCCCGGGCGGCCCTTCTGACGGGCCGGTACCCGACTCGGGTGGCGGTGCCTCGGGTGCTGTTTCCGGTGGACAAAACGGGGTTGGCGGAGGGGGAGCAGACGATTGCCAACCTTCTGAAGACCAAGAACTACAAGACTATGTGCGTGGGGAAGTGGCATTTGGGGCATTTGGCTCCGCATCTGCCGACTTATAAAGGCTTTGACCATTACTTCGGGATTCCGTATTCGAACGATATGAGCCCTCGGTGGTTGATGGATGACGAGAAGGTGGTTGCCGAGACGGCGGAGTTGGAGACTTTGCAGCAGAAGTATACGGAGCGGGCGGTTCGGTTCCTTGAAGAATCCAAAGACGGTCCGTTTTTTCTTTACATGCCGCACACGTATCCGCATATTCCGTTGGGGGCGGGGAAGGAGTTTCGGGGCAAGTCGAAGCAGGGGATTTATGGGGACGTGCTGACGGAGTTGGACTGGTCGGTGGGGCAGATTTTGGCTACCTTGAAGAAGCATCGGTTGGAGGGGAATACGCTGGTGTTGTTTAGTTCTGATAACGGGCCGTGGTTTCAGGGGAGCCCGGGGCAGTTGCGGGGGCGGAAGGGGATGACTTGGGAGGGCGGGATGAGGGTGCCGCTGCTGGCGCGGTTGCCGGGTCGGGTGAAGGCGGGGGTGGTTTGTGAGGGGCTGGTTTCGACGATGGATTTGTTGCCGACGATTTGCGCGGTGACGGGGGCTTCCTTACCGACCAGGCCGGTGGATGGGCGGGATATTTCGACGCTGCTGGCGGGGAAGGCGCGGGAGTTGGATCGGGAGGTGGTTTTGTACTTTGACGGGGTGAACGTGCAGTGCGCGAGGTGGGGGAAGTGGAAGTTGCATATTGCCCGGTACAACAGCGTGACGTATAGCCCGGTGCCGGCGGCGGGGCGGAAGAATATTCGGTTAGCGAATCCGGAGCTCTATGATGTGGTGACGGATCGGGATGAGAGCTTCGATGTGGCGGCGGAGAACCCGGAGGTAGTGGCCACGATCCGGGCTAGAATAGAAAAATTAATGTTGGGTTTTCCGGAGGATATTCGGAAAGCGCATGCTGCGACGCGGGAGGGGGCGGGATCGCCGAGTCCGGCGGGGGCAGTTTCCAGATAGAGGAGAGCTTATGCGAGTCTTGATTGCTTCGATGATGCTGGCGGGGGCGGCCATGGCGGCGGAGGAGGGGTTTGTGTCTCTGTTTGATGGGAAGACGCTGGCGGGCTGGCAGCTGGTGGGGGGGCGGGGGCCGGGTTATGTGGTGGAGAACGGGACGATTGTCTGTCCCAAGGATGGGGGAGGGAACTTGTACACGGGGAAGCAGTACGGGAACTTCATTTTCCGGTTTGGATTCAAAATGGAACCGGGGGGGAACAACGGGGTGGGGATACGGGCACCGTTGACGGGGGATGCGGCGTATCAGGGGATGGAGATCCAGATTTTGGATCATGACCATGCGTTGTACAAGGGCAAGATCAAGCCGACACAGCGGCATGGGAGTGTTTACGATGTTTTCCCGGCGAATGGGGAGGCTTTGAAGCCGGCGGGGGAGTGGAACGAGGAAGAGATCCGGGTGGATGGCTCGAAAGTGACGGTAACGCTGAACGGAAAGGTGATTTCAGAGGCCGATTTGTCGACGGTGACGGATGCGGCGGTCTTGAAGAAGCACCCTGGTTTGCTGCGGAAAACGGGCTATTTGGGCTTTCTGGGTCACGGGTCGCGGGTGGAGTTCCGCAACCTGCGCGTCAAGGAACTGTAATTATTTTTGGATTTTGTGTCCCGTACCGCTCGCCTTTTTCGCTAACCCTATTAGGGTCCGTCGGGCCGCCGTTGGTCTTGCAGAGTATGGCTAAAGTACCTTGCTGGAAAAACGGAGGAACGAAAAAGTCGAGCGGTAAGAAAGAGTGTAACGGTCGGACTCCGGGTAGCACATCCCCCATTTAGGGGACAAGGCGCAAAATCCAACCATGTTTTTTGATCAATTCGATAAATTGACGGGAGTGATCTATCGGGCCTCTCGGGAAGCGGAGCTTTGGCCGGATGTGTTGCGTCAAATCTGCGAGGTGATGGGCTGTACGTCCGGTAGTTTCTGGATGTTGTCGCGCCGGAACGCGGAGTTGAACACGACGTGTTTTTGGGGTCAGACTGAAGAGGCGAACCAGGAGTATCGAGAAAAGTGGATCTCGCAGGATCCGTGGATGCTGCGGTTGGATCGGTTCCCATCGGCCGAGGGTGTGTTTTCGCCATCGAACTTGGTGATCAGCGACGAAGAGTTAGAGGCGACGGAGGTTTATCAGGGGTATTTGGGGCCGCATGGACTGCACTATGGCGGCGGGGCGTGGATTTCGCGGCGGGCGGAGTTGGAATCGTTTTTGACTGTCATTCGACCGAAGTCGGCGGGTCCGTTGACGGATCATGAATTGTCGATGGGGACGCGGATTGTGGGTCATATTCGACAGAGTGTGGCTTTGCTGGAGCAGCGCTTGGAGGCGATGCGGAGTTGCGCGGGGTTGCGGGTTTGTTTTGAGTCGTTGGCGTATGGGGTGGCGTTCTTGGATTCTGACGGTCGGATATTGGACCAGAACAAGGGGTTTAAGAGAGTTGTGGCCAAATGCAAGGGATTGGAGTTGGTAGGGGATCGGCTGATGGTGGAGGATGGGGGCTCGGTAAAGCCGGAGCGGTGGTTGCGTTCGTTTGCGATCCCGCGGGCGCGACGGGGGACGCCGCTCTGGGTGACGGTGCGACCGATTCCGTCGGCGGAGAAGCACCCGGTGGGGATCCCGCGGGTGGCGGCGATTATGGAGATACGGGATCCGGAGCGGCGGGCTTCGGCGGATCGCGGCCACTTGGAGGCGCTATTTGGGCTGCCGCCGAGCGCGGCGCGGTTCACGTCGCAGTTGGCGGGGGGGATGTCGGTGAAAGAGGCGGCGGAGACGCTAGGGATTGCGGAGCAGACGGGGCGGACGCATTTGAAGCGGGCAATGTCGAAGACGGGGACGAAGCGGCAGGCGGAGTTGATGGGGCGGATTAGTTCTCTGGATTGAATTCGATGGCGGAATCGGCACCGAAGCGGCGGTAGTTGGAGTAGATTTGCTCGGTTTCGAGGAGTGTTTGGTTTTTGCCGCGGGGGACGTGGCGTTGGAGGAGGATGCGACCGGAGAGGGGGAGGTCGTGGTGGAGTATGGCTTCGTGGGTGACGACGGAGCCTTCGGGGAAGCCGTTCCAGCGGCGGCGGAGGCGGGATTCTTCTTTGAGGAGAAAGTGGGTTTGTTGGTCGATCCAGAGGGTGGCGTCGGAGGCGGACATGCCGGCCTCGCGGGAGACGTTATCGGGTGAGCCGGGGTTGAGGATGGCTTCGAGCACCCAGCATTTGCGACCGAGGAGGGTGGCTTCGCCTTTCAGGGAGATGGCGTGGTTTTGGGGGACATCTTCGACGCGAAAGGCGATGCGGTTCTGGGAGGTGGGCCGGTCAGTGGGCTTGATGGGTTTGCCGTTGCGGGCGGTGAGACGGAAGACGCGGCGCTGGTCGATGATGAAGACGTCGAAGGTGTTCCAGTCGGTTTGTTTCCGGGGGCCGGGGAGTTCGGTGCGGTAGTAGCGGATATCTTCGCGACCGAGGTAGTCTTTGACGCGGGGGTACAAGTCCTTCTTCGTTTGGAGGGCTTGATCGAGGAGGGCTCGGGGGTCTTGCGCGCACACGAGGTGGGCGCAGAGGAGGAGGATGGAGGTGCGGGTCGGAATCGAACCGACGAATGAGAGTTTTGCAGACTCTGGCCTTACCACTTGGCTACCGCACCGCACAAAACATGAGCTACATTCGAACATAGCAACCAGATGCCCGGGAGTCAACCTGACGATGAGAACGAGTTGGTGTTCGAGTGGCCGATCACGGACACGTTGGACCTGCATACGGTGCCAGCGCGGGATGTGGTGGGGGTGGTGGAGGCTTGGTTAGAGGAGGTTTGGGCGCGGGGATTTGTGGCTTTGCGGATTGTGCACGGGAAGGGGATTGGGGTGCAGCGGGAGGCGGTGCGGACGGTGCTGGGCCGGACTGCTTTTGTGGAGAGCTTTGGGGATGCGCCGATGGAGGCGGGGGGATGGGGGGCGACGGTGGTCACGCTTCGAGGTCGGGATGCTGCCAAGCAATAAGGGCAATATTATGGGCGACCGACGTTCCGGTCGAAACTGGCCTTTTGGGGGACAAGCGCTGTAACGGCTCACGACCTCTTAAACGGCCTCTTGGGAGGAATCGGGATGTCAATTTCGGAATCGCTGCCGGGTGAGGTTTCATCAACCGCCACAAGAGATGTAACAGTTTTTCGGACCGTGGCCTCTTTGTAAGGGAGCGCTAGTGGCGTTCGAATTTCAACTAGGAAGGTGAAGCATGGGCGGTAACAGTATTTTTTACTTGATTGGAGTGGCGGTAGTGATCATCGTCGTACTGAAGTTTGTGGGGCTCTGGTAGCGGAAGTTTGCAATCGGCGCACGGTGGAGGGGGAATCTGTGATCGCAGAGATCGACTCGTCAGATTTGGCCCCTTCGCTGAGCGTCCCTGAGAGGTCTGCCGCGGTTGGGACTAGCATCACTTCGGTCGGGATTCAGTGGGGCCGGTGGTACGGCGGGTTTGATACCAGCGTTTGACGACATCCATGGCGGGCTTGTTCCAGGGGGTCATGGTGTTGTCTTGGGGGCCTCCGAAGCCGTTGGTGCCTAATTTCCACCAGAAGACTCCGGCGAACCAGGGCTTGCGGTAGAAGGCCGATAGAAGGGCGTTGTAGGCGTTGGCTTGGGCTTGGAGGTGAACGGGGCGTTCAGAGCGGTCCTCCCAAGGGGTTCGATGGGAGTTGGGGGCGGCGGCGTAGCCGGCTTCGGTGAATATGATGGGCTTGCGGTACTTCTGGTAGAGCGCTTCGAGTTTGGTGGCTAAGGGTTTGGTATCGAGGTTGTCGGGGAGGGGGTAGTAGTTATCGAGGCCAATGTAGTCGAGGGCGTTCCAGAAAGTGATGCGTTCGAACTCTTCGCCGTGGTTGGCGGCGTAGGTGAGGGGCCCTTTGAAGTGGGGTTTGACGGCCTGGATGAGGGCGCGGAATTCGGGTTCGTGGACGGTGGCGTATTGCAGTTCGGTGCCGATGCAGAAGAGGTCAGCTTTGATGGTGGCGGCGAGTTTGGCGTAGTGGACGATCATGGCTTGGTAGTTCGAGAACCAGGCTTTACGGGCCGCGGGGTCTTTGAGGTCGATGGGTTTATTGGGCCAGATTTGGGGTTTGAGGACGACCTTCATTTTGCGCTCGTGGGCGGCGAGTGCGGCGGTGGTAATGCCGGCGTCGGATTCCCAGGAGCGTTCGCTGCCGAAGACAATTTTGGTTTCGCCTCGGGGGGCGAAAGCGAAGGGGATGAGGGCAACGCTATCGACTGAGTATTTGGCGAGCTGGTCGAGTTGGGCGATGGCTTCTGGGGATTCGTAGCGGACGCCGCGTTCGGCGGTGAAGGAGACGCCGCGAAAGAAGAGGGATTGGCCTTGGAGGGAGAGGGCGAGTAAATAAATAGACCAGCGCATGGGAACGGCTCCAGGGTTAGGATACGCTAGAAATCAAATGAAGAAGGCACTGCTGATTTTTTTGACAATGGCGACGGGATTGTGGGCGCAGGATCGGCCGGTGGTGGCCGTGGTGGGGGAGTTGCCGCGGGTGCAAGAGATGCGACGGCAGTTGGTGAAACTTTACACGGTGGTGGATGTGGCGGTGAAGGGAACGCCGACGTTTCCGCCGTCGGGAGTGGCGTATCGGGAGGACGGTGAGGCGCATCGGGTGTGGCGGGAGTTGCATGTGTTGGCTCCGGATGCGGTGATTATGTTGAGTGATTACCCGGGGTTGGTGGAGGCCCTGCGGGGGAAGGTGCCGGTGACGCGGGGGGTGCCGTTTGATCGGCCGAAGAAGTCTCTGTTGCGGTTGGACATGGAGGAGCGGATGGGGCGGACGCCGCGGCAGGTGTTGGAGCAGTTGGGGGCGGTGTATGGGCGGGAATTGAAGGAAGTTGCGTATATTCCTGCGTTTGCGGTGATGGGGCAGTTGGCGCTGGGAAATCGGGAGTTGGTGGATCGGTTGGTGGCTCCGTTCTTGGATGGCCGGCAGGATTCTTTGGCCAAGGCGACGGGGAGCCATGGGAGCGGGCATTTGTTGTTTGCGGCGTTGGGGAAGACGGAGCGGGTGAAGGCGGCGGCGGCGATTGTTGCTCCATTGCACAACGAGATGAGCGTTTCGGTGTTCATGGCGTGTCCGATTTTGGGGGCGGCGGGGGAACATGAGAAGGCGATCGCGCATCTTCGGTTTATGGAGATGCTGTGTTTGCGGGGGGACGGAATTTATCGGCATTCGCCGCTGGATGCGACGGCGTGGGGGCGGGGGAATGCGTTTGCGTTGCTGGGGCAGGCGTTGTTGCTGGAGACGA
>JANODS010000199.1:0-1361 GCA_031412835.1 Acidobacteriota bacterium
CATTGAACTCTTCATTCCGGTCTGCCAAGCCATCCACCACGCCCACCAGAAGGGGGTCATCCACCGCGACATCAAACCGTCGAACGTCCTCGTGAAACAGGTGGAGGGCCACGCGATCCCCAAGGTCATCGATTTTGGGCTGGCCAAGGCGCTCCATCCGGAGATGACCGGCGAGACGATGATGACCAATGTCGGCGTGATCCTGGGTACCTTGCAGTACATGAGCCCGGAACAAGCCCAGCCCGGTGGGCACGATGGCGTGCAGGATATTGATACGCGGAGCGACGTCTACTCCCTCGGAGCGCTGCTCTATGAACTCCTGGCCGGGTCCACCCCGCTGGATACCAAGCGCCTCGCTCAGGAGAATTATCACGCGTTGCTCGAACGAGTCTGCCACGAAGAGCCGGTGGCGCCCAGCGTTCGCCGCCGTGAAAGCGCGGCCTTGGCCCCGTCCGGTGTGCTCGACCGCGAACTGGATTGGATCCCCCTCAAAGCCCTCGAAAAGGAACGGGACCGTCGCTATGAATCCGTCAGCGGCATGGTGCGCGATCTGGAACGCTATTTGGCCGGCGAGGCCGTCGAAGCCGCGCCCCCGTCCCGCGCCTATCGAGCCCGCAAGTTTTTGCGGCGCAACCGCCTCATTTTTGCCGTTGCTTCGGCCTTCTTGCTCCTGCTGATCGCGGCGGTTGTGGTCAGCGTCTCTCTGGCCGTTCGCGCTCGCGAGGCCGAGCGGGAAGCCCTAGCCGTGAATAACTTCCTGCGCTCGGACGTGCTCGCCCAGGCCGACCCGCGCAATCAGGCCAAGCCCAACACCCCGCCGGATGCGCACCTTACCGTGCGGACCGCGCTCGACCGGGCCGCGCGCGGCATCGCCGACAAATTCCCGCACGAGCCGCTGGCGGACGCCGCCATTCGCGACACCATCGCCCACGCCTACCAGGGCCTGGGGATCTATCCCAAGGCCGAGGAGCAGGCCCTCCGCGCCCTGGAATTGCGGCGCAATACGCTGGGGGAACGCCACCGACTGACGCTCGAAAGCCGGCAGATGCTCGCGATGCTCGTTTCCGTCCAGGGCCGCTACCGGGAGTCCGAGCCCCTCTTCGCCGCTCTGTTGGCCGACTGCCGCAAGAGCTTGGGGCCGGAAGACCCCGACACCCTGGATGCCTGGGCGGCGCTCGCGCGTTCCTACAATTTGCAGGGCAAATTCGAACCGGCTCTCGAACAATTCGCGCAAGTGGAAGCCGCCTATACCCGGGTGTTGGGCGCGGAGCATCCCAGCACCCTCAGCTCGATCGAAAGCCGCGCCGCGGTCTACTTCTCACTCCGTAAGTTGGACCAGGCCGAGGTGTTGCAGGCCAAGG
>JANODS010000200.1:0-15028 GCA_031412835.1 Acidobacteriota bacterium
CCAGCCGAAAAAGGCGCGGAGCAGCATCGGCATGAAGAGCCAGAGGGCGAAGAGGTTGACCCAGAGGAGGAGGCCGCCGGCGAGGGCGAGGGAGAGCTCCCAGCTTTGGAGGATGACGTCGCGGGTGGCGTGGGCGAGCGCTTGGCGGGGCGAGCAGACGGAGAGGGTACGGTAAAATGTGACGGCGGGGGCGAGGGGGAAGAAGAGTAGGGCGGCGAGGGGCAGGACAAGGAGAGCGGTGGGTTGGAGAGCGAGTTGGGGGCCGAGGCGGAGGGGCGGGGGAGCTGCTCCGAGGGTGCGGATGAGTTCGCCTTGGAAGTAGGCTTCGCCGACTTGCTTGAGGAGGTAGGCGGCGGCGACGGCGAGGGTGAGGGGGGCGGCGTGTTCGGAGTAAAACGCGTCGAAGGAGGCGGCGAGGAGGAGGCGGCCGAGGAGGTAGGCGAAGGGGAGGGTGCAAAGGGCCCAGAGGGTCCAGGCGCGGGGGGAGGCTTGGCGGAGGAGGGCGGCCGCGGCGTCAGCGGATTCGGTCCAGGAGGTTTTCATCCGGAGGCTCGCAGGAAGATTTCGCCGAGGCCGAGGAAGAAGACCCAAGCGAGGAGGAGGCCGGCGAAGGCACCGAGGGTCCAGCCGAGTTTAGGCCAGAGGGCGGAGGGGGCGTTGGAGAGGACGGATTGCTTGGCGAGGCAGGGGAGGCAGAGCATGCGGCCATCGTGTTCGGTGATGCATTCGCGGCAGAAGGATTGGCGGCACAGGGGGCAGCGGGCGACGGCTTCGCGGGCGGTGTGTTGGAGGCAGCGGAGTTGGGCGATCATACGGCGTCCTTGGAGGAGTAACCGATCCAGGCGGCGAGGGCGGCAGCGAAAAGGCGCCAGCCGATGGCGACGGCGAGGAAGACATTTTGCCAGCTTTGGAGCTGGAGCGTGAGTTGGGCGAGATCGAGCGAGAACGTTGGGCTGCGAAATTCGAGGGCGACGTAGACGAGGTGGAGGAGGGTATCGAGGACAGTGACGACGATGAGAATCGGGGGGACGATTTGGTGGCGGGTGGCTCGGGTCCAGAGGGCGATCACGATGAAAAGGGTGGTGGGAAAGAGGAAGAGCTGGAGACTTAAGAGCGTGTCGCGGGCGTTAGGGAGTCGGGAGAAGGAGACGGTGGTGATGACGGCGAGGAGGAGGGTGGCGGAGAGGGCAAACCAGAGGGCGCGGGGGCTGGAGGAGACGATGGGAGCGGTGCCGGGGGTGATGAGCGGTAGGCTGTGGGGGACGATGGGGAGGTCGGATTGGGCGGATTGAATGCGGCTGAGGATATGGGGCAGGGCTTGGTCAGCGGCACGTTTGGTGGATAGACCGAGGAGGGTCCATTCGCCGGAGAGGGTTAAGAGGCGGGCGCGGCAGCGAGGGCCGCGGAGGATGGAGGGCAGGCCGAGGAGTAGGCCGAGGAGAGGGAGGACGGCCCAAAAGAAGTGGCTGGTGAGGACTAGGACGAGGAAAAGGATGGCTTGGGCGGCCAGCCAAAGGATGCGCGGGGCGGTCCAGAAGGGCTGGTGGGTGAGGGTGACGGAGCGGATTTCGGCGTAGGGGAAGCGTTGGTATTCGTGTTGGACACGGGTCGAGATGACATGGAGGAGATGGTCGTCGCCATCGTACAGCGCGCCACTGCGGAGCACGCCGGGGGACCAGGAGGTTAAGGGGCGGTAGGGGCTCATGGGGTGCCTCGAGTGCGGTAGACGGCGAAGGCGACGAAGGCGACGAAGGTTCCAATGCCGAGAACGGAGAAGAGAAGGGCGAGCCACCGAAATGCGGGGCCTCGGGGGACGGCGGTGCGGGTACGGTGCCAGGTGGCGAGGGTGTAGACGGCGGCGACGGGGCCGGTGAACAGAGGGAGGAAGATGGTGAGAGCGGGGAGGGTGGCGACGGCCAGAGCGATGCCGTCGTGGAGCGTAGCGCGGCGTTGGAAGGCGGGGTCGCGGTCGGCGGTGAGGCGGGCGAAGCAGACGTTGCAGGTGGCATGTTCGCCGGAGCCAGAGGCGCAGAGGTGGCAGACGAAGCGGCCGCAACGGCCGCAGGCTAGGTCGGCTTGGTTGGAGGGGTGGTGGAAGCAGGAGGCGGCGTTGGCATCGGAGACGGGCGTGGGGGGAAGGCCGACGGGGTTGGTCCAGGCGGCGGGGAAGACCCAGGCTTGGACGGGGCGAGCGCATTTCGAGCAGGGGAGGGGATCGCGGTTCCAGTCCTCGACGGGGATGAACTGGCCGCAGTTATAGCAGCGGGGGGCGGCGGTCATTTCTTCACGACCCGGGTGTCGGCGATCATGTCGTGGAGGGTGCGTTTTTCGGGATCCCAGAGGGGGAGGAGGTAGCCGAGGCCGAGGGTGAGGCCGGAGATGTACTGGGCGAAGTAGCGGCCGATGGCGCGGCCTTTGGAGAGACGCTTACCTTCGCTATCGAGGATCTGGAGTTCGAGGATGAGCTTGCCGGGGGTACCCCCTTTGCGGTAGACAAACCAGATTTCGTAGACGCCCTGGACGGCAAGTTGGGCGAGGACGGTGGCGCCGTAGATGAAGAGGAAGCGAGCGCTGTTTGTGTCGGAAGCTCCCCCCACGACGGCGGTGGTAAGCATGGGGATTTGGATGAGCAGGTTGACGACGGAGAGGATGACGCCGTCGATCATACGGGCGGCGAAGCGGGTGCCCCAGTTGGCATAGGAGGCGTGACCCGGGAGGAAGGCGGCGGATTCGCGGAGTTCGGCGAGGTGGCGCGGTTTGCAGTAGGCGCAAACTTCGACGCCGCCCCAGGGCGCAAGCAGACTTTCGGGGTAGAGGTTGGCGCAGCGGGCACAGGGACGACTGGGGACGGTGGGAGCAGTAGGGGTCAAGAGTTCGGCAAGCGGGGACCAGCCAGCGGCACCTTCGCGCCAGCCGAGGGCGAGGGGGCCCAACGTGCCGGCGAGGGCGAGATCCCTGAGTTGTTGCTCTTCGAACGGCCCTTGCTGGGCACCGTCCTGCCACGTGTACCAGGTCAAACACTCAGTATAGCTAGAGTTATACTAAATCCAGTCTCTCTTAAAAGTCGTATACCCTACAGGACCATGTATTTTTTTCCGATCTTATTCGCGGTGCTCGATTCCGAGTCTGATCGCGCCTTGGCAGAACGGCTGAAGGCCCGGGAGCCGGAGGCGCTGCGGGAGCTTTACGACAAGTATGGGCGGCTGGCCTATGCGTTGATATTCCGGGTGGTCCGCAATGCGGGCGTGGCGGAGGATTTGACGCAGGAGACGTTTCTGCGGGTGTGGAATCGGATGGCTGGTTTTGACCATCAGAAGGGAGCGATTGGGCCCTGGGTGTTAACGGTGGCGCGGAACCGGGCGATCGACTATTTACGATCTGTGGATGGCCGGATGACGCAGAACGCGATTGAGTTAACGGGGACGGAGTCGCCAGCTTTGTTTGTGGATATGGAGTCGACGATCCTGAACGCTGAGCGGGCGAAACAGTTGAAAGAAGCGTTTCGGAAATTGAACGAGAACCAGCGGACGGTGATTGAGTTGGCCTATTTTGAGGGCCTGTCGCAGACGGAGATGGCGGAGAAGATGCGGCAGCCGTTGGGTACGGTGAAGACGTGGGTGAGGACGGCGTTGCGGACTCTGCGGGAAGAGTTAGAGGAGCCGGCACTCGTATGAGCGAAACGAATCGGGATGCGTTGTACGAGTTGTATGCTTTGGGGCTGCTGGAAGAGCCGGAGCGATCTGAGATTGAGGCGGAGCTGCGCGGCGGGTCGGCAGAGGCGCAGCGGCTGTTGCGGTCGGCGATGTCAACGAATGCGTTGATTTCGACGATGGTGCCGGATGTGGAACCGCCGGCCCGACTGCGGCGGAGAATTCTGGCGGCGGCGGGGGTGGAGGAGAAGACCGGCTGGACTTGGTTCGGAGCGTGGGGCCTGGCGACGGCCGGGTTGCTGGCTGGGTTCGTTTTCTACAGCACGGAGAGCAGTCGACTGCGGAACGATGCCTTTGAGACGAAGAAGGAGTTGGCGCTGACGCAGGGGCAACTGCGGAAGTCGGAGTCGACGCTGGCGTTTTTGCGGGCACCGGGGACGACTGTACTGAATACGAGCGGGGCGGAGGAGCGAAAGGCGGTGGCGCGGGTATTTGTGAACCCGGAGCGCGGCGTCTTGTTGTTTGCGAACAACTTGCCTCGGTTGGAAAGTGGGAAGGTGTTCGAAATGTGGCTTGTGCCGAAGAGCGGAGCGCCTCGGCCGGCGGGGACCTTCCGAGCGGACGATGCGGGCGGCGCGGTTCATTTGAATGTGCAGGGATTCGACTTGGCGGGAATCGCGGCGGTGGCGCTGTCGGTGGAGCCCGAGGGCGGATCGCCGGCTCCGACGACGACGCCGTTTCTGGTGACGGGCGTTTAGCGGATTGCCAGGCTGACAGTTCGGGGGCCGCGGAGGCCTCCAAGGTCGAGGACCACTGGAACAATGCCGGGGTCAAGATCCAGCGGGACGCGGACGTTGAGTTGGGTTAGGCCGCTGACGACTCCGGGGGTGCTGCCGGCGAAGAGCAATTCGACCTCGCGGTCGGCGATGAATACCTTCACGGGCAGGGCGGGGCGGGGTGGGTTGTTACCGGTAACCTCGCCGTCGACTTGGGCGGGGGAAGTGCGGCCGGTGCCGTTGGCATAAAGGACGACGATGTCTCCGCGAGCGGCGGGGTTAGCGGGGGTGTTGATGCTACCGTCCTGATTCAGGAACGCGCCGCCGCCTAGGCCGGAGGAGTTGTAAGTGAAGAAGGCCGGCGAGGCGGCTTGCACGGGGAAGTTCAACGAATTGGTGGGGCGGCCGGCGATCTCGATGCGGATGGTGGCGGAAGGTTCGGCGACGCCGTAGGGGACGATGCAGTTGATTTGATTTGCCGAGACATACGTGAGCGGGGCGGGGATGCCGTTGAAGAGCACGCGGGTATCGTTAAGCTGGGTGGCGACGCGGCCCTGGGCGGTGAGGGCAAGGCCGGCGGGTTCAGCGGGTCCGATGGCGAGGCCGTAAAGGGTGAGAAATTGGCCGGGGGCGATGGCGGAGACGAGTTGGCTAGCGGCGTTGACGGTGCCGGCGATGGTGATGACATTGGGGACGGCGAAGTTGGCGGAGAGGAAGAGATCGCGGTCGACGGTGACTTGCGGGGCGGCATCGTCGCCCCAACCGGTGAAGGCGAAGGAACCGCGGGGCGAGGCGGTGAGAGTGAGCACGGTGCCGGCGGGGACGAAGCCGTCGGCGGGGAGGGCGGGGTCAACGGTGATGGTTCCGCCGTTGGAGGGCGAGGCGAGGAGCGAGACACGATGCTGGGCGGAGAAGTCGGCCGTGAGGGTGGTGGGGCTGGCGGTGGCGGTGTAGGTTTGGGAAGCGGCGGCACCGAGGGACCAGGAGGCGAACTCGTAGCGGGAATTGGTTGAGGGCGCGGTTTGGGAGGGCGTGGCGACATTGAGCGAATGCGTGGAGCCGGGGGCCCAGTTGAAACGGCGCGGGGTGGTTTGGGTGGTGCCGTCGATGACAACGCGAAGGCCGGGTGGGTTGGAGGTGACCGTAGTTAGGACGGTATTCGAGAAGCTGGCGGTGTAGCGGAGGTCGGTGCCTTCGAGGGGGAATTGGATGGGGTTGGCGCTGCCGTGCAGGGAGAAGTAGCCGAAACCAGACCAGTTGGTGAACTCGAAGCCGGGGGCCGGAACGGCGGTGAGTTGGACGAGCGAGCCCTCGGGGATTCGGTCGTTTTCGGCGGGAGGGGTGAGGCGGATGGTGCCGCCGGCAGCGGGGATGCTCGAAAGGGGGAGAGCGACCATGCGCCTGTAGTGCACGGTGTAAACGGTCGAATTGGCGGAGGCGGTGATAGTTTGAATGCGGGGGCCGAAGTTGCTCCAACGGCCGTAGACGAACTGGGTCGAGTCGCGGGTTTGATCGTCGGCGCGGAGGGTGTGGGTGGAGCCGGGGGTCCAGTCAAACGACGCGGGGGTGGTGACGGAGCTGGCATCGACGAAGAGGGTGAGGCCGGGCGGGTTGGAGGTGATGGTGGTGCGGCTAGGGACGGTGCCGTAGAGGCGAGTGATGGTGTCGATATCGGAGGGCGCGAGGCCGGTGCGTTGACCGATGGCGACGCCACGGGGGATGGTCTGCATGGCGTATTGCAGGGGGTAGGCGAAGCCGTCCTCGGAGTAGTGCATGATTGAATCGAAGGGATAAGGGCCGACGTCGTCGCCGTCGGAGAGGGCGGGTTCGTACTGGCTTCGGTCGCCGCGCGCCATTGATAAGTAGTCGACGTCGACGAACATGTCGCGGTCCTGACGGGACTGGGTGTGCCAGAGGCCAAGAGCGTGGCCGATTTCGTGGATGACGGAGCCGAGGAGGCAGGTGTCGGGTAGGCTGATGAATTGGCGTCCGCCGATGCGTCCGACGTTGGAGCTGCAAGCGAAGCCGTTGCGGCGGCGGAACTGGATATAGTCGGTTTCAGTAGTTCGGGGGACGAGGCGGACCGGGGTTGCGTCGTTCCAGGCGCGAATGGCGGGTTCGAGGCGGGTGGCGACCTCGGGGACGTCACTATCGATGACGTAGGGGACAATTCCGTTGGGCCAGCGGTAACGTTGCCCGAGGACGACGCTGGAGGCGCGGTTGGATTTGTTTTCGACGTCGTTGACGGGCCCGAGAACGATGTCGCCGACGAGGGCTTCGCCATCGACGACTTGATAGCGAATTTTTCGGCCGTTGATTTCTGTTTCGCGCCAGTTGGGGGCCTGGGAATGGAGGGTGAAAGTGAAGAGGAGGGCGGCGAGAAGTCTCATAGCAGCTTCTATTGAGATGCCGGGGGCGGCGTTGCGGTTTCGCGAGGTTGAAAGAGGGAGATGCCAGCGACTCCGGCGGCACCTGCCGCGCGGCAATCCGCGGCGTTTTCTAGCGTGATTCCGCCGAGAGCGAAGAGGGGGATGGTGATGGCGGCGCAGGCTTGTCGGAGGATCGCGAGGCCTAGGCCGGGGTGATAACCGGGCTTCGAAAAAGGTTCGAAGATGGGGCTGAAGAAGACATAGTCCGCGCCTTCGGCTTCGGCCTGGCGGAGTTCGTCGAGGGTGTGGCAGGAGACGCCGATGAGGAAGCCGGGTGGGGTGAGGGGACGGAACGACGAAGGGGCGGGGCTATGGGCGGGAAGGTGGAGGCCGTGCGCGCCTGCGGCGAGGGCGACGTCGAGGCGGGAGTTGATGAGAATTTTTTTGTGCGGGGCGGCGACGCGGGCGGCGAGGGCGCGGGCGTAGAGTTCGCGGGCGGGCAGGTGTTTGGCGCGGAGTTGAAACCAGTCCGCGTCGGCGTGGACGGGAGGGGCCTCGGCGATTTGGCAGTGAAGCATTTCAGAGGATTCGGAGCGCGGCGGGCGGAAATTCGATGAGCCATTCGCGGGTTTGGCGGAGGGGTTCGTAGGCGGATCGGGGCATTTCGACGGAGAGGCCTTCGGCGAAGTGGAGGATGACAGAGTGAGGCCGTTCGGCGACGCGTTCGAGGGTGGCGGGAATTTGGTTTTCGGCGGGGGCACCGAAGCGGGGGAGCGCGCGGAGGACGGAGGGGAGAAGGCAGAGGGTGATGCGATCGCCGATGAAGTGGGAGGGGTAATAGGGGCCGTTGAGGTCGTGGTCGAGGCAGCGGATGCGGCTGGTTTGGCGGCCGGGGTCAAGGGCGCGGATTTCGGCGGGGAGGAGGGTATAGACGCCGAGGAGGCGGGCGGCTTCGGGGGAGGCGGGGTGGTCGAGGACTTGGCGGGGGGTGCCGGATTGGATGATGTGGCCTTCGCTGATGAGTTGGAGGGAGTCGCCGAGTTCGAAGCACTCTTCGAGGGAGTGGGTGACGAGGACGATGGGGGTTTCGTACTGGGCGCGGACGGAGCGCAAAATGCTATATAGCTCTTGGCGGAGGGGGGCGTCGAGGCCTTGGGCGGGTTCGTCGAGCAGCAGCATTCTAGGGGCGCGGAGGAGGGCGCGGGCGATGGAGCCGCGCTGCTTTTGGCCGCCGGAGAGTTCGCCGGGGCGGCGGGCCGCGACGTCGGTGAGCTGGAACTGTTCGAGAGAGTCTTTGACTTGGCGGGCGCGTTCGCGCGGGGGGAGGGCATGGGCGGCGAAGGCGAGGTTATCGGCCAAGGTCATGTGCGGGAAGAGGGCGTAATTTTGGAAGACGTAGCCACAGCGGCGGGCTTGCGGGGGGAGGTTCACCCGGGTCTCGCCGTCGAAGAGGATGGAATCATCGAGAAGGATGCGGCCGGCGGTGGGGGTGGCGAAGCCGGCGATGGAATCGAGGGTGAGCGTCTTGCCGGAGCCGGAGGGACCGAACAGGACGGTGACGCCGGGGCGGGCTTCGAAGGCGAGATCGAGGGAGAAGCCGCGGGAGCCGGGGCGGGCGGGGAAGGCGTGTTTGAGGCGGACTTGCAGCATGGTCAGGCTCGTTTGGGGGCGAGGGCGTTGGCGAGGGTGAGGAGCGCGATGGCGAGGGCGGAGACAGCGAGGACAAGCCAACGGGCGAGATCGCCATTGCCGCCTTCGACCGCGTCATAGATGGCGACGGCGACGGTTTGGGTGCGACCGGGGATGTTACCGGCAAGCATGATGGTGACACCGAAATCGCCGAGGGAGCGGGCGAAGGCGAGGGCGGCGGCGGCGAGGATGGGGCGGAGGGCGAGGGGGAGGGTGATGTGGACGAAGACGCGCCATTCGGAGGCTCCGAGGGTGCGGGCGGCGCGTTCGTAGACGTGGTCGACGGATTCGAGGGCGGCGCGGGCGGACTTGATGAGCAGTGGAGCGGAGTGGAAGAGGGCGGCGATGACGGCGGCTTGCCATGTGAAGACGAGGGGGATGCCGGTGAGGGACTCATAGAGGCGGCCGAGTGCGGATTCGCGACCGAGGAGGATCAAGAGATAGAAGCCGAGGACGGTGGGGGGGAGGACGAGGGGGAGGGAGATGGTGGCGTCTAGGACCTCGCGGCCACGGAAGGAGCGGTTGGCGAGGAGCCACGCGAGGGCTAGGCCGACGACGAGGGAGAGCACCGTGGCCATCGCGGCCACGCGGAGGCTGAGCCAGAGCGGGAACCAGTCGTGCTGCATATTAGGGGGGCCAAACAAAGTATAGCTGTTTTGTTTTACGGCGAACATGATATTAAGGACTATGCAGATAGCGGGGAAGCGAGTTTTGGTGACGGGCGGGGCGTCGGGATTGGGGGCGGCGACGGCGTCGGAGTTACGGGGGGCGGGGGCGGAGGTGCGGGTGTTGGACTGGGCGTTGGGGCAGGACGTGCTGCGGGATGAGGACGTCGCGGCGGCATTGGCGGGGGGCGTGGATATCGTCGTGAACTGCGCGGGCGTGGCAACGGCGCAGCGGACGGTGGGGCGGGAGGGGCCAATGGCGTTGGAGGACTTTGAGCGTGTGATGCGGGTGAACGTATTGGGGACGTTCAACGTAATTCGATTGGCCGCTGCGGCGATGATGGAGAACGTCGCGGATGCGGGAGGGGAGCGGGGGGTGATTGTGAATACGGCTTCGATTGCGGCGTTTGATGGGCAGATTGGGCAGGCGGCGTATGCGGCGTCGAAGGCGGCCGTGGCGGGGATGACGTTGCCGTTGGCGCGGGAGTTTGCGCGGGTAGGGATTCGGGTGGTGACGATTGCGCCGGGTTTGATGGATACGGCGATGCTGGATGCGCTGCCGGCGGCCGTGAAAGGGGAATTGGGGAAGACGGTGCCATTCCCGAACCGCTTGGGGGAGGCGGCGGAGTTTGCGCGGCTAGTGCGGCATGTGGTGGAAAATTCCTATTTAAATGGCGAAACGATTCGATTGGACGGCGCAATTCGCCTTGCTCCGAAATAATCGTTGCGATTGTGTTATTCTATTTTCTGACATCAAACGATTAAGGAAAGACTAAGGAGTATCCACTTTAACGGCATGGCACTGGCGGATGAATCGAAACAAGAAGTAATCGCGAAGTACAAGATCCACAAGACCGATTGCGGTTCACCAGAGGTCCAGGTTGCGATCCTGAGCCAGCGTATTACGCAGTTGCAGGATCATTTCAAGGCAAACAAGAAGGATCATAGCTCCCGCCGTGGACTTCTCTTGATGGTGGCTCGGCGGCGCAGGCTGCTGGACTATCTGAAGGGCGACAGCCCGGTGCGTTACAAGACGCTCATTACCAGCCTTGGCATCCGTCGTTAGTGGAAAACTTTCGGAATTCCGCTCTGGTGAGTGGATAAGACCGCGCGTACAATCGCTCCTCGCGTCTCCTTGATTTCGAGTCAATTCGGTTCAAGGAATAGCAATGCTTCATAAAGTTGAAATTGACCTGTTTGGTTTGGCGGTTTCGATCGAAACCGGCCACATGGCCAAACAGGCAAATGGTTCGGTGATTGTGCGCTCCGGCGAGTCGGTGGTGCTGGTCACCGCGTGTACGGCGAACAAGCCGAAGCTGAACGCTGATTTTTTCCCACTCACGGTAGACTACCGTGAGTTTACGTATTCCACGGGTCGTTTCCCCGGTGGATTCATTAAGCGCGAGGGTCGTCCTTCCGAGAAGGAAGTGTTGACGAGCCGGATGATTGATCGTCCGATCCGCCCCCTCTTCCCGGAAGGGTATTCGCATGAAACGCAAGTGATTGCGATGTTGTTGTCGGCTGATCCGTTGCGCGATCCGGGTTCCTTGGCGATTGCCGGAGCCGGTGCGGCGCTGGCGATCAGCGATATCCCGTTTCATCATGTCTTAAGCGCGGTTCGCGTGGGCAAAGTGGGCGGCAAGTTGATGGCGAATCCGTCTTACGAGCAGGCGGCGGAATCGTCGTTGAGCATTATCGTAGCGGGCACCGACAACGGGATCGTGATGGTGGAAGCCGGATCGAACCACGTTTCGGAAGCCGAAATTCTGGAAGCGATCGAGTTTGGCCACGAGTGCTGCCGGAAGATGAACGCGGGTATCCGCGAGCTGATGAAGCTGGCGGGGAAAGCCAAGAAGGCGTACACGACCCCGGAGATCAACCAGCCCCTGCTCGACGAGATTGATGGGTTTATCCGCGCCGAGCTCAGCGATGCGCTGAACACGAAGAAGCACGGCAAGCTCGAGAGCTACTCGCTAATCGACGCGGCCAAGAAGAAAGTGGTGGAGAAGTATCCGGAAGATCAACAAGCGGCAGCGAAAGAGTTGTTCGGTGTATTGAAAGAGAAGATTTTCCGCGACGAGATGTTGAAAGATCGTCGGCGGCCGGATGGCCGGGCGTTCGACGAAGTTCGGCATATCGAGTGCGAAATCGGCATTCTGCCCCGGACCCACGGTTCGGCGTTGTTTACCCGTGGCGAGACCCAGGCATTGGTCACGACGACCCTTGGCACGAAAGATGACGAGCAGCGGATTGAGTTGTTGGACCCGACTGTGCTTTCGAAACGGTTCATGTTGCACTACAACTTCCCGCCGTTTTCGGTGGGCGAAGTGGGCTTCATGCGCGGCGCGGGTCGGCGTGAGATTGGGCACGGAGCGTTGGCGGAACGTTCGATGACGGCTGTGGTGCCTTCTGAGAAAGTGTTCCCGTACACGGTTCGCGTGGTGAGCGACATTTTGGAATCGAACGGATCGAGCTCAATGGCTTCGGTTTGCGGAGCCTCCTTGTCGATGATGGACGCTGGTGTTCCGCTGTCAAAAGCGGTGGCCGGTATCGCGATGGGCTTGGTGAAAGAGGGCGACCAGTACGCCATTCTGACCGACATCGCGGGCGCGGAAGATCACTACGGCGACATGGACTTCAAAGTGTCCGGGTCGGCCGATGGGATCACGGCGTTGCAGATGGACATCAAGGTTCCGAATGTGACGACGGAGCTGATGAAAGAGGCGCTTGAGCAGGCTCGCGTAGCCCGCTTGCACATCCTCGGCATCATGGTGCAGTGCATTGATAAGCCGCGTGGCGAGCTTTCGCTGCATGCGCCGCGCATCCACACGATGCAGATCCCGACCGATAAGATTCGGGAGCTGATTGGTCCGGGTGGCAAGATGATCCGCAGCATCACGGAAGAGACGGGCTGCAAGATCGACATCAACGACGACGGTACGGTGAACATTTATGCCACCGACGGCGTAGCGGCGCAGAAGGCGATCCAACGGGTTACCAATATTTGCGCGGTGGCCGAGCCGGGTAAGATCTACCTCGGGACCGTGGTTCGGATTGTGGACTTCGGCGCGTTTGTCGAAATCTTCCCGGGCACCGACGGCTTGCTGCACATCAGCGAGATCGCCGAGAGCCGTGTGAAGGAAGTGCGGGACGAGTTGAACGAAGGCGATCAGATCATGGTTAAGGTTCTGGCGCTGGAAGGCAACAAAATCAAGCTGAGCCGCCGGGCGGTGCTGAAAGAGCAGCGCGAGAAGTTGAAGGGCGAAGCGCAGTAGTTGGATCGATAAAGTGGCGAAGGGGCCGACCGAACGAGAGTTTGGTCGGCCCCATCGCTTTTTGGTGCGCTGTCACCAAAAGGCCGGCGACTGCGTCGATGAGGTATGAACGAAATTTGGCTGCCGTTAGTGGTGATCGCGGGCTATGTGGTGCTGATGCGCTTCGTGCTGCCGAGATTTGGGGTGCCCACCTGAATGAGCGGATCTTGTGGCGTCGAGTCTCGACGTCCTAACCCCCTATCGGCGAAAGTTCAAGACCCAGCGCGAGTCGCTCCCGACAAATAGGCGAGCGGTTTGTCCGGCTCGTTTGTCGGTCTCTTCGACGCCGAGGCCAATCACCATGGGGTACCAGCCGACGTTGGAGAGAATCTGTTGGGGCGGGCTCCAAGATTTCGGGTCGGCTAGGTCGCTAGAGTAACTGACGTAGATACCTTCGGGGGGCCAGCCAGGCTCGCAGCAGGCGCGGTTCATCAACATTACGTACTTATTCAAGTACGTGTTGTAGTGCAACGACGGTCCCCAAAAGGCGTCGGCATCGGCTCGTACCCAGCTTACTTTGGCGGGGAACACGGCTTCGGAAAAGCCGCCCAAACCAGGCTCATTCCATTCACCGCCGTAGTTTTTCCAAACCTGACCGACCGGGTCGAGACGATCCGCGAAAGCCAAACGGGCGACCGCAATTCCCTGTGAGCTCAACGAGCCGGCGTAATTGGAATAGTAAATATGGAAGTACTTCTTGTCTTCGTCAAGTAAGACGCTGAAGTCGCCGTTGCCACCGGCGAAGTAACCGTTTTCGGCCGCGCAATCTGATTGCTCCCCGGAGGTCAGAATAATCCCAAAATCCCGGAAATTGATGCCGTTGTCGTGGGAGACCATCATGCCGATTTCCGGTGCCGTGAGGTAGTTTCCCTCACAGTAAGAGTAGACTTCGTGGTGATACCAGGCATACAAGGTCCCGTCGGTATCCAGGTAAGTCGACTCAATCCAGAGCGGACGATTCTGGTAGGTATTCAACTGCACCGCGCGGACGCGACGAAGGTTCTCAACGGCCGTACCTTCGCTCCGGATGGGCATGCCGTCCGAGTTGAAGACAATCATCTGTCCGTTGCGCCAATGAACGGGGCTATTCGAATCAGAGACGCCAGGGAACCACAGCAACTCTTCTTCGCTGACCGTGACTTGCTGGCCATAGAGCATGGCCGAACACAGTATTAACAAAGATAAATAGAGCTTCATGCTCATCTGACTAGTCTAGCGCGAATTTGGTTACGCGTATAATTGTTCGGATGCAATTGACTCTCCTGGACTGGCTTATCGTCGCCGTTTACTTTGCCTTGAACATTGGGATCGGTTTTTATTACAAGGCCAGGGCAGGGAAGAGCATCGACGAGTTTTTCCTGTCGGGGAGGAACGTGCCGTGGTGGCTGGCGGGGACATCGATGGTCGCGACCACGTTCGCCGCCGATACGCCGCTGGCGGTGACGGGGATGGTGGCGCGGTACGGGGTAGCGGGGAATTGGCTGTGGTGGAACTTCGTCGCCAGCGGCATGCTGACGGTGTTTTTCTACGCTCGGCTTTGGCGGCGAAGCGGGGTGACCACGGACATAGAATTCAGCGAAATTCGCTATGCCGGGAAGCCGGCGGCCTTTCTGCGGGGCTTTCGAGCGTTGTATTTCGGCTTGCCGATCAACTGCATCGTGCTGGGGTGGGTGAACCTCGCGATGGTGAAGATCCTGATGATGATTCTGGGGGTGGATAAGGCGACGGCGTTGGCGGTGGTGATTGGCTTGATCGCCGTAACTTCGTTGATCTCGACGATGAGCGGATTGTGGGGCGTGCTGGTGACGGACGTCGTCCAGTTCTTCATCAAGATGGCGATGGTGATCATATTGGCTTACTGCGCGGTGGAGGCGGTTGGCGGCATGGACCAGATGATTGCCAAGCTGCACGAAATTGACCGGGCCAAAGGCATCGCGCCGGGGGGCAAGGGCGGCGTGCTGAGCTTTGTGCCGGACCTCGATTCGCCATGGATGCCGATGATTACTTTTCTCGTCTACATTTCGCTGAATTGGTGGGCGGTTTGGTACCCGGGTTCGGAGCCGGGGGGCGGCGGCTATGTAGCGCAACGGATGTTCTGCGCCAAGGACGAACGCCATTCGCTGCTGGCGACGCTGTGGTTCAACATTGCCCACTACGCGCTGCGGCCGTGGCCGTGGATTCTGGTGGGGCTCGCCTCGATCATCCTCTATCCGAACTTGGCCGATCCGGAGACGGGTTACATCAAAGTGATGATTGACCATTTGCCGCCCTCCCTACGCGGGTTGATGGTGGCGGGTTTCGCGGCGGCTTATATGTCGACAATCGCCACGCAACTGAATTGGGGAGCGAGTTACATCGTCAACGACTTTTATCGACGGTTTCTAAAGCCGGAAGCTGGCGATCTGCAACTCGTCCGGGTATCGCAGGTTGTGACGGTTTTGATCACGCTGGTGTCGGCCGTAGTCACGTTCTACATGGAGTCGATCACGGGTGCTTGGAAGTTACTGATCGTTACCGGAGCGGGCACGGGCGGGGTGTTGCTGCTGCGGTGGTACTGGTGGCGGA
>JANODS010000201.1:0-1872 GCA_031412835.1 Acidobacteriota bacterium
GCTTCGTTTCGATCAACTCCTCGACGCGGTGAAGGAACGCGGCGAGTTCCCCATGTACTCGTCGGAGCTCACTGTCGCGATGACCGAAGAGACGCGCCGCATGGTCGCCGACCTCGTCTGGCGCGACCAAGATTTTACGCAGCTCTTCTCGGCTGAACACAGCTTTATCAATACCAGCCTGGCGCAGCTCTATAAACTTCCCGCCCCGAAGAACGAGTACGACCGCGTCACTCTCCCGGCCGAGACTGGCCGCGCCGGCATCCTCGGCCAAGCCATGTTCCTCTCGGCCACCTCGAAGCCCGCCGACACCAGCGTCACCCAACGCGGCCTCTTCGTCCGCGAGCATTTTCTCTGCCAGGAAGTGCCCCAACCGCCGCCCGGGGTGAACGCGAATTTGCCGAACCTCGACAAGGGCAAACCGATGACGAACCGCGAACGCCTCGCCATGCACTTGAACAACGAGAGCTGCGCCAGTTGCCATACGCTCGTCGACCCCATCGGCCTAGGTCTTGAAAAGTACGACGCCATCGGCCAGTTCCGACCCAAGCAGAAGTTGACCTTTCGACCGGCCCGCAAAGAGGACGGCGAAGTCGTCAAAGCCGAGCTCGACATCGACACGAGCGGCTACGTTTCCGGCATCCCGAACTCGGCTTTCTCCACTCCGCGCGAACTTGGTAAAATTCTATCGGCTGCTCCGCAGTGCCAGCAATGCGTGGCCAAGCAGCTGTTCCGCTACTATACGGGCCGTCACGAGAACGCGCGTGACGCCGTCGTTATCGACCGGGCCTTTGCCGATTTCCGCAGCTCTGGATTCCACTTCCGCGAGTTGATGGTCAGCCTTCTCAAGTGGAGTGTTTTCCCCCCGGAGTCCTGATTATGTCTTCCGTTCACACCAAAGACCGTTCCCTTTCGCGTCGCTTCCTCCTTCGCAGCCTGTCAGGCGTCGCCATCGGCCTGCCCCCGCTCACGGCGATGTTCAACGCGAACGGCACCGCCTATGCCGCCACGAAGGTCGCGCCGCCGAACCGCTTCGTCCTTTGGTTCAACGGCAACGGCATCCCTGAAAAATACTGGATCCCCACGGAAACCGGGGCCGATTTTATGATGACGCCGTGCCTGGCGCCCTTGGCTTCGTTCCGTAATGACATTCACATCGTCACCGGCCTCGACAATCCCTCCGCCCGTCTCCCCGGCCCCGGCAACGACCATCACCGTTCCATGGCCTCGCTGATGACCGGTACCCAGTTCACCGGCCGTGGGGCCGGCGGCCCGTCCATCGATCAAGTTGTCGCCACGAAAGTCGGCAGCGATACTCGCTTCCGCTCGCTGCAGGTCGGCGTCTCTCAGGAGTCCTTCGGCGAGAGCATTCAGCGCAACATGAGCTGGGCGGGATACGACCGCGCCTTGCCTCCCGAAATGCTGCCGAACAAGCTGTTTGATCGGCTCTTCGGTGCGCGGGAGGCTGGTTGGATCAGTCGGAAGAAGAGCGTCCTGGATGCCGTTCAGGAAGACGCCGCCGGTCTGCGCAAGGCGCTCGGTAAGGAAGATGCAACGCGCGTCGACGAACACCTGTCGTCCATCCGCGATGTCGAACGCGCGATCGCCAGCCTGCCGCCTAACTATCGCCGCGTCGACCCGCCGGAGGTCGAAGGCGACATGAAAGATTGCGTGCGTTTCAAAATCCCGAAGCTCGATCGCATCTCGATCGTTCCGGAAACCTCGCAAGGCGTGGTCACTCGCTTCGGTAAGCCGGTTCGCATCGTCAATCGTTACGAACCTGGCGCGGCGTTCGGCACCGAGGGCGCGGGTCTCAACGCCAAGCTGCCCATCGCTGAGAATATCGTGTGGATCGACAAGCGCGTGCGCGATCTC
>JANODS010000202.1:0-1229 GCA_031412835.1 Acidobacteriota bacterium
GGGATGCACATGGTGGCTGAAGGGGTGGAGAACACTTACTCGGCGGTGGAGCTGGCGCGTCGTCAGCGGGTTTCGATGCCGATTGCGGAGACGATGTACGGTATCTTTAGTCAAGGGAAGAGCCCGCACGATGCTCTGCGCGAGTTAATGGAACGGGAGCTCGGCGGGGAACTTTAACAATGTAACGAATGACTCCGCAACCTTTCCGTGATGATCGGGTTCAGAGGGATATGATGGCCGTGGCCACTATCGAGCGCGACGCGGAACTGATGTTGCGGGTTCGCGAAGGCGACACCGAGAGCTTCGCGGTGTTGCTCGAGAAGTATAGGGGGCCGGTTGTCCATTTTTTGCACCGGATGATCTTGAATCAGGCGGTGGCGGAAGAGTTGGCGCAGGAAGTTTTTTTGCGGGTGTATCGGAGCCGGGCTAATTACGAGCCGACGGCGAAGTTCACGACCTGGCTGTTTCGGATTGCGAGCCACTTGGCGTTGAATCATATTCGGGATGGAAGGCACGAGCGTAATCAAGCGAGCCTGGACGAGGAAATCGGCGAAGGGATGGAGCGGCAGGTGGCGTCCCGTGGGCCAAGCGTGGAACAAACCCTGGTCCGGGAGTCGAAGTTTGTCGAGATTCGGCGGGCGATACAAAATCTGCCGGCCAAGCAGCGGGCCGCGGTTTTGATGCACAAGTACGAAGAGATGGAGTATTCGCAGATTGCGGCGGTGTTGGAGTGTTCCGAGTCCGCAGTGAAGAGTTTGTTGTTCCGAGCCTACGAGGGCTTACGAGCGAAATTGGCGCATATGGCAGGTTAGCAGGAGGAAAATACGATGAACCCCAATACAATGAGTTGTCCTTTGCAGAGCGGGAACGCGGACGTCCTTCTGTCGTACTGTGCGCATATGTTGGACGAAGAGCGGACGGAGTTGCTCGAACAGCACGTGGCGGTGTGTGCCGCGTGTTTCGCTTTGGCGGAAGAGCAAAAGGCTGTGTGGGCGGCGCTGGACGGCTGGGAAGCGGAGCCGATTTCGGCGGGGTTCGACGATGCTTTGTTCGCTCGAATCGCAGCGGCGGAGCGCCCGTCGGCATGGGAGCAATGGACCGCCCCGGTGCGGCAATGGCTGGCGGGCGATATCGGCTGGAAGCCTGCGTTGTCGATGGGCGTGGCCTGCTTGACGCTGGTGGTGGGAATCTACTTGCAGAACCCGGCCCGTCCGGATGCGGCCAAACCT
>JANODS010000203.1:0-19547 GCA_031412835.1 Acidobacteriota bacterium
TTTCATTGTGCCCGCCACCATCGCCGCCGCTGGCCCTGCCACGAAAACTTGAAACCACTCGCCGCCCCCTCCGCCCTGCCCGATGTCGACCTCTCCCGAGCCCTCGCCCAACTGCCCATTGCATACCGCCAAGTTCTCCAACTCGCCGACGTCGAGGAACTCACCTACAAAGAAGTCGCCGACCACCTCCAGATTCCCCTCGGCACCGTCATGTCCAGGCTCAGCCGCGCCCGCGGCCTGCTCCGCCGCTACTACTTTCCGCCGAAGCGGGTAAAGTAGATCCATGAAGGATTTTTTCTCGAAACACCTCTTCGGCTTAGCGCGCAAAAACGAACCCCTCCCCGCCCTGGGCCGAGCCCTGCTCCGCCGCGACGTGTTTCGCGGATCCGCCTTCGGCCTCTTCGCCAGCCTGCTTCCCCAAAAGGCTGCCGCCGCTCCCACCACCGGCCTCCAACTCGGCACCTCCATCTATCAATCCATCGGCGTCAAACCCCTCATCAACGCCCGCGGCACCTTCACCATCATTAGCGGCTCCACCATGCTCCCGGAAGTCCGCATGGCCATGTCTGAAGCCTCCCAACACTACGTCCACATCGACGAACTCATGGCTGGCATCGGGGCCCGTCTCGCCGAACTCACGCAAGCCGAATGGGGCATGGTCACCTGCGGCTGCTCCTCCGCCATCACCCACGCCACCGCCGCCTGCATCGCCGGGGGCAATGCCGATCTCCACGTCCGCATCCCCAACCTCGAAGGCTTCGCCAAAACCGAAGTCATCATCCCCAATCACTCCCGCAACGTCTACGATGCCGCCGTCCGCGCCGTCGGTGCCACCGTCGTTGAAGCCGGCACCGTCGAAGAGTTCGAAGCCGCTCTCGGACCGAAAACCGCCATGGTTTACATCCTCGCCGGCCCCAACGCCGAGTCCGGCCCGCTGACGACGAAGGTAATCTGCGAACTCGCCCGCAAACGCAACGTCCCCGTCTTCGTCGACGCCGCCGCCGAAGGCCTCACCGTTCCCAACGTCCACCTCCAAGCGGGCGCCACCCTCGTCGCCTACAGCGGCGGCAAGTGCATGCGCGGCCCCCAAACCGCCGGGCTCCTCCTCGGCAAAAAGGATCTCGTTCGCGCTGCCTGGGTCCATAGCTCGCCCCACCACGGCTTCGCTCGTTCCATGAAAATTGGCAAGGAAGAAGCCATCGGCATGCTAATGGCTGTCGAAATGTGGCTCAAACGGGACCACAAAGCCGAATGGGCCCAGTGGACCACCCGCCTCGACCACGTCGCCCGCCGCGTCGCCACCGTCCCCGGCGTCTCCACCCAAGTCCGTCTCCCCGAGGGCCTCTCCAACAACACCCCCACCCTCGTCATCAAATGGGACCCCACCAAGGCTAAAGTCACCGGCGCAGCCCTCGCAAAGCACTTATTCACCACCGAACCCCGCATCGCCCTCCCCACCGGAGCGGGCCCCAACAGCATCCAAGTAGTGCCCTACATGATGGCCCCCGGCGATGAGAAAATCGTCGCCGACCGCATCGTCGCCACCCTTCAATCCCCCCCGCCCGAAGCCCCCAAAACTTCCGACGCTCCCGCCGCCGACCTCTCCGGCCGCTGGGACGTGCGGATTCAATATCTCGCCAGCTCCTCCGCCCACGTCCTCCATCTGAAGCAGTCCAGCGGGCAGGTCGAAGGCACCCACCAGGGCGATTTCGTCTCCCGCGATTTAAGAGGCAACATCGAAGGCAACCGCGTCCGGCTCACGAGCAGCTACACCGAACGCCACGGCGATTCCCTACAATTCGAGTTCTCCGGCCAACTCACCGGCGAAGAAATCTCCGGCACCCTGAACATGGGCGAATACCTCGAAGCCAAGTGGACCGCGAAACGGCACGTCTTCGGCGGTCGCCGCGGCTAGGCCTTTTTCTTCCCGGCCTTCTTCGGCTGGGCCCAACTCTGCCATGGTGCCACCATGGCCCTTTTGGCCCAGCTATCCCATTTCGCCGCCATCGCTTTCACTCGTTCCGGCTGCGCGGAAGCCAAGTTGTTCAACTCCGTCCGGTCCGCGCCAATGTCGTACAGCTCCCAGTCCCCGCCGTGCGCCTTTACCAGCTTCCATTGCCCCATGCGGATCGCCTGGTTGCCTTCGTGCTCCCAATAAATCGCCTCGTGCGGTGTCCGCTTCCCAGTCAGAAACACTGGCCCCAAACTCTTGCCCTCAAACGGAGTAATCTTCTCGCCCTTCCATTCCGTCGGGTACTTCGCCTTGCCCAAGTCGACGCAGGTGGCCATGATGTCGATCAAGTGGCCCGGCTCGCTGGACATCGCATTCCGGCGCTTAATCGAAGCCGGCCAATGGGCAATCAGCGGACTCGAAATCCCGCCCTCATGCACCCAATGCTTATACATGCGGAACGGCGTGTTCGAGGCGTTCGCCCATGACGTCGCGTAGCTCGTGTACGTGTCCTCGGGCCCCGGCAGGATATCGGGCGTGTTGCCATAGCGAACCGTGCGGCCATCCCGCGTCGTCTTGGGTTTGGTCGACGCGTTCGGGTCCGCGTTGTCAGGAGCAGTACCCATTCCCTCGGCGCATCCGCCGTTGTCCGCCAAGAAAAGAATCAGTGTATTCTCGAGCATTTTCTTCTCTTCCAGCTTTTTGACGACCAGGCCCACGGCGTGGTCGAGCCGATCAATCATCCCGGCATAAACCGCCATCCGCCGCGCTTCCCATTCTTTGTCCGGCGCGTCAGCCCAAGCCACCACGGACGTGTCACGCGGCGTCAACTCCCAGTTCGCCTTCACCAACCCCAGCTTCTTCTGCTTCGCATGGCGCTTTAGCCGCAGTTGATCCCATCCGTCTTTGTACGTGTCCTTGTACTTGGCGACGGTATCCTCCGGGCAGTGCAACGGCCAATGCGGCGCCGTAAAGGCGAGGTATAGGAAGAACGGGTCCGGCTTCGCCGAAAACTTGTCGATGTACGCCGCCGCGTTTTTCCCCAGCGCGTCGGTGTAATAAAAGTCCTTCTCTTCCGGCTCGATGTAGGCGTTGTCGCGCGTCAGCGTACCAGGGTTGTAAAAGCTGCCCGCCCCGTCGATCGTGCCAAAGAAATTGTCAAACCCGCGCTGCGTCGGCCAGTTGTCCTTACCGCCCGGTTGGCCCGCGATCGCCTTCGGCGTCACATGCCACTTGCCGCACATCGCTGTCTGATAACCAGCGCCTTTCATCACCTGAGCGATCGTCACACAGCTCTTGTTCAAGTTGCCCCGATAGCCCGGCAGCCCGTAGTCGTTCATCATGTGGCCGATGCCAGCCTGGTGCGGATAAAGGCCTGACATAAGCGAGGCCCGCGTGGGGCAGCAGCGCGCCGTATTGTAAAACTGAGTGAAGCGCAAGCCATTGGCGGCAAGCCGGTCGAGCGTCGGAGTGGCGATCTCCGACCCATAGCACCCAAGGTCAGACCAACCCATGTCGTCGGCCATCATGACGATAATGTTCGGCCGCGCTGAAGCGGCTGCGGAGGTCGCGGCTGCGGAGGCCGCGACCAAGGTACCGGCGGCTAGGCTAAGAAATTGACGTCGCACCATGGGCGTGAGTTTATCAGATAGGCCACAATGAGCTATGAGAACTCTTTCCCTGTTGCTCTTCTCGTGCCTTGCCTGGTCCCAATCCGCTGAGCAGGCGCGGACCGTGCTGCGGGATGGCTTCATCGAAAAAAGTCCGGAAAAACGGAGGGAAGTGGCGGTCGCACTCAGCATGGTGCCCGCTAAAGACCAAGTGGCGGACCTCCTCGCTGCACTAGCAAAAGATAAGGATGTGCTCGTGCGCCAAGCCGCGCTTGAGAGCCTGGTGGACCTCGGCGACCGAGCCCGCTACCCGCTCATCAAGGAAGCGTTGCAGGACAGTGTTCCCGAAGTCACCTACGCGGCCGCCCGCGCTTTGTGGAAAATCGGTGACCCTACCGGCGCGGAACTGCTGGAGGACATCTACGCCGAGGAGGCCAAGGCCAAGTCCAACTTCGCCAAGAGCGAGCTGCGAAATATGATGCGAAAGCTCAAAACGCCGCAGTCAGCCATGTTGTTCGTAGCGCAGCGAGGCATGATTTTTGTCCCCGTCCCTGGCCTCGGCGCGGGCGTTTCGGCCGTCAGCCAGATGTTGACCGACGATAGCTTTTCGGCCCGCGCGACGTCGCTGATTCTGCTCTGTCAGGATCCGAAAAAACAGGTCGCCGGCTGCGCCTCCATGCTCGACCGCGCCTTCGTAGACGATGATTGGAGTGTGCGGGCGGCCGGGGTGCAACTCGTTGCCGGCTCCCGCGATCCCGTGATGCGTGGCAAGCTGGAGGGCCTGTTCGGAGACAAGAGCGAGAAAGTCCGCTACCGGGCGGCCGCCGCGTATTTGCGGCTCGATCCCGCCTCCGCAAAAAGGCCGAAGCGCTAAGAGTGTTACCATCGAAGGGTATGTCGGGGCGTAGCGCAGCCTGGTAGCGCACTTGCCTTGGGCGCAAGGGGTCGTGAGTTCGAATCCCACCGCCCCGACCAAACTCACCTTTCGCTGGGGTTCGTTGAGATACCCCCCTTGACTCTGACCCTCGCAAGGAATAGGATCTCTCGGTCCACTTGCGTCTGTTTACACAGAGAAGCAGTTGGAACACAGCTAAGGAAATGGTGAACCTATGGATGACAGTGTCGTTGGAATACTTTTTACGGTAGTCGGACTCGCCGTCGTGATCGCAATGATCGCCGGCATCTGGAAGGTATTTGAGAAGGCGGGCAGACCCGGATGGGGCTGTCTCATTCCCATCTACAACGTGATTCTGCTCCTCGGTATGGCCGGCAAGCCCCTCTGGTGGATCGTCCTCTTGATTATCCCGCTCGTCAGCATCATCGTGACCATCATGGTCAATATCGAGGTCGCCAAGAACTTCGGAAAGAGCACGGGTTACGGCGTCGGCCTTGCCCTCCTACCCATGTTCTTTTACCCAATGCTCGGCTTCTCCGACTCCCGCTACCAAGGCCCGGTCGCTACGTAGCAAGCCTCGTTGCAAAGCGCCCGGTCCTCCCGCAAGGGACCGGGCGTTGGCTTGGGAAGCGCTTCGTTCGTACGTATGATCTTCTTGCTATCATACGTACATGTCAAAACTGACTTTGAGCGTGAATAGTCAGGTCGTCGAGAGCGCGAAAGCATACGCCAAACAACGCGGAGTTTCCGTCTCTGCCATGGTCGAATCTTATTTGGCATCGGTCGCTGAGCCGCCATCTTCCCCTGCCGCCCCCACCCCGGTCCTTGAATCGGTCCGCGGAGTTCTCAAAGGCGCGGACGTCGAAGCCTACCGGCAATATTTGTCCGCAAAGTATCGATGATTAAAGTACTCTTCGATACGAACGTAGTCCTCGATGTCCTGCTCGACCGTCAACCTTTTGTCGGGGAAAGTGCTGCGGCCTGGGCAGCGGTCGAGACCGGCCGCGCGGAGGGAATCCTGGCCGCGCACTCTGTTACTACAATCTATTACCTCCTCCAAAAACGGAGCGGCAGCGCCAAGGCCAAGCGCGTCATCTTCGCGATCCTGAAGGTTTTCGGCGTCGCCTCCGTCGACGCTTCCGTTATGCACGCGGCGCTGCAACTGCCCTTCTCTGACTTCGAAGACGCCCTCACCGCGGCCGCCGCGCAGTCGGCAGGCTGTCAATACCTGGTGACTCGCGACCCGAAAGGCTTTCGCCACTCCCCCGTCCCCCCGCTTACCCCGGAGGCGGCACTCCGGCTCTTCGCCCGTTAGCGCCCCGGCGAACGCCCGAGGACCCATTTCCGGTTCCCGACGCGGCCACAGGCCGACCTCCTCTATTTCATTCGCTTTGCTGCCCGAGTCACCCCGTTTTCGGTAAGCGCGAGTCCGGTCGCAAAGCCCTGAGCGTCGATCATGAAACTGACCCGCTCATCGAAAAGCCGACAGAAATAGTCCACCCGGCTCTCCGCATAGATCGGTACTTTCGACTGACCGCCGCGCTGCGCAAAGAGCTGATCACCTTCGAGCGTGATGGTCACAACATCGCCCTTAGCCAAACTGTACCGCCCTACATATCCATCAAGAACTTTGACCTCGACAGGCACCGCTTTCCGCCGTCTCGGAGGAACGAGCGACTTCGCGTCCTCCAGCGGGATTTCGGGATTCAGAAGGTGCATGCCGATGTCGACGATGTTCGAAGGGGTCGCCGCGTTCGAGAGCACTACCACGCCACTTCGCGTGCCCCTGTCTATTCCAACGAAGGTGCGATATCCGCCAGTCGCGCCACTGTGAGAGATAAATTCGTATCCAGGCAGCAGTGTCAGGATCTCCCACCCGAGCCCCGTCTGCCGATCCGGATGACCGGCTGGCCGCCGAACGTTGATCGTGCTCGCCATCGCGCTGGCGAGCGGCGTGTCCTGATAACCCAGCGCAACACCCAATAGAGCGAGCAAATCGTTCGCCGTGGATTGCAGCCCGCCGCCCGGAGTCAACGCTCCATGTCCCAGTTCGGCAATCGTTCCAACAGGTAGTTATCGCCAGGCGCGAGCCGCTGATTCATCGCTTGGTTCAGAGAAAATCGCGTACTGGCTATCCCCAATGGCCCCAGAATTCGCTCCGCAAGAAGCCCCTCGTAGTCCATTCCTGAGCGGTTCGCGAGTGCATGCCCAAGAAGCGAAACACCAACATTGGAGTATTCATAGCGGATTCCAATGTCACGCCGTAGCGTATGACTTGAGAGAAAGGAATAAAGCTGTTCAACCGAGTAATCAGCGGCTGGATTGGCAGGATCCTGAGGACTTAGGTTGGAAGGATCATGCGGCAGGCCCGATGTGTGCGTTGCCAAGTCCCGCAGCGTGATCTGGCGCCCACCCCGCGCTGGCACTCTGACCTTGGCTGGCACGTACTTTGCAACGGGATCGTCCAACGCCACTTCGCCGCGCTGCACCATTTCCGCGAGCAGTAGCGTGGTGAAACCTTTCGTGATGGAACCGATCTCGAAGACCGTATCGCCGTTCAAGACTGCGGCGTCGCCGTGGTCCCGCTTCCCGTAGGCAACAATGCGGCGGCCCTTCGGTTCAATAACGCCGACGATAATCCCAACTTGGCACGGACCCGATTGGCCGAGCCAATGCCCGCTGGCGAGAACCACAAGAAAAGCGCGATTCAGCTTCACTCCGCTCACTTTATCACCCACGCCTCCATTTGGCCCCGCGCCGTGGGAGTCTTAGACTCACCTCCGAGACGGCCCGTGGTGTCTGATCTTGACCGCGACTGAGCGCGAAGCAATGCGAAAATGCCCTAAACTAGGGCCATGATCATCCAAGTGGAAGCCATCTACGAAAACGGCGTCCTCCGGCCAATGGGCAAGGTACCGCTCCACGATGCCGAACGTGTCACACTCACAATCGAGCCGCACGACGACGACATCGACCACGAGTATCTAGCGCAGTGCCAAGCCGAGGTCGACAAGAGCACTTTGCCAGTCCTGACTCCCGAAGAGCTGCAGGAATTGTTGAAAGACGATAAGAGTTCCTGGGCGGATCTGATCATTCAGGAACGCGGAGAGTACTAGCCGTTGCGGTATTTCTTTGATTCGAGCGCCCTCGCCAAACGCTTCCACTTCGAGCAAGGATCTCCCCTCGTCAACGAAATATTCACTAACGTCGGCAATCATGTCTTCACCTCGCGCTTGGCGCTGTCGGAACTAACTTCCGCTGCGGTCATAAAGGTTCGAACAGGCGCAATGACCACCGGACAGGCGGACCGGTTTCTCAGTGCCGTCGCCGCCAGCTCCGTCTCGCGACAATTCGCCTCCCACCGGCTACTCGAAGTGGACTACATCCAAGCCCAAGCGCTGCTCACCCGCCACGCCCGAGAACACCGCCTCCGCACTTTGGACGCCCTTCATCTCGCCTCCGCCATGCGCCGCCGCGACCACAGCGGCATCGACTGGTTCGTCTCTGCCGACCAAGCCCTAGCCGCAGTCGCCACGCTCGAAGACTTCAAAACCCTCATCCCCGCATAACAGTAAGAATACGGCCTACGATGCGAGCAGTTGGGCCAAAACGCGCTCCCCTTGCGGCATCCAAGGGCGTCAAGCCCCGGCCACCGCCAGTGCCATACTGAATCCAGAACCCCATGCGTCTAGCCCTCATCGCCCTCCTCTCCGCCGTCTCCCTCCTCGGTTGGGGTAAAACCGGCCATCGCATCACCGGCCAAATCGCCGAAAACCACCTCTCCCCCAAAGCTTTCCAGGCCATTCGTGACCTCCTCGGGGCTGAATCTCTCGCCGAAGCCACCAACTGGGCCGACGAAATCCGCTCCGACCCCGCATGGAAAAAATCCGACCCCTGGCACTACGTCAACATCACCGACGGCGTCTCCTACGACGACGCCACCAAAGCCCCCAACGGCGACGTCATCGCCGCCCTCCGCCAAATGGAAGCCACCCTCCGTAATCCCGCCGCCCCCAAGCAACAGCGCATCGAAGCCCTCAAATTTTTCCTCCACTTCGCCGGAGACCTCCACCAACCCCTCCATGCCGGCAAAGCCGACGACCTCGGCGGCAACCGCGTCCAAGTCCGCTGGTTCCGCTCCACCGAACCAACCAACCTTCACACCGTCTGGGACTCCTCACTCATCGATCAAGAACAGCTCTCCTTCACCGAATTCGCCCGCTTCCTCGACCGCGCCTCCGACGCCGAAATCAAAGCCTGGCAAGCCTCCTCCTACACCGATTGGATGGAAGAGTCCCGCAAAGCCCTCCCCCAGGTCTACGACTTCCCCAAGGACCTCCCCCTCAGCTTCCCCTACGTCTACAAAAACATGCCCCTCGTCCGCCTGCGCCTCCTCCAAGCCGGTATTCGCATCGCCGGAGTCCTCAACCGCATCTACGAGTAAGTTGCGCCTCCGGTTTCCCATCCTCGCCGTAGCCCTGCTCTGGTTCGCCACGGACCGTGAACTCCTGCTCATCGCCCCCGCCGTCCGTCGCATTCAATTCGCCGCCGCCTCTGACCTCGAGGCCCGCTTCGTTGACCCCGTCCAAGCCTCCCGCCTCGCCGCCTATCTCCGCCAACGCCTCCCGGAGTGGATCACCGTCGCGCCCCTCCTCACCGCCCGCCTCTCCGCCGAACTCGCCATCCCCGTCGGTTACAATTGGGCCGCCGTCGAACTCTCCCCCGTCAACAACGCCACCCCGCCGCCACCCACCGTCGCCGAGCTCTCGGTCGACCAGCAAGACCACTTCGGCATCGGACCCATCACCCTCGCCGACGGTGCCGCCACCATCCCCATCCGCCGCTTCGGCCTCCTCGAAAACGCCGAAGTCCCCGTCGCCCAGGCCTTCGAAACCGTGCGATCCGCCCCCAGCTTAGTCTTCGACCTCCGCGACTGCCACGCCGCCGTCCCCGGCACCGTCCTCCTCTGGGCCAGCTACCTCTTTCCCGAGCAAATCCACTGGACCACCCTCCAATACCGCGGCTTCACCGAGGAATACTGGACCCTCCCCAAAGTCTCCGGCCCGCGCTTTGCCGGCCCCGTCGTCGTGTTGACCAGCGCCCGAACTTCCCAGGCCTGTCAAGGCTTTGCCTTCGCGCTCCAAGCCCACCGCCGCGCCCGCGTCGTTGGCGAAACAACCCCCGGCCAATTTAGCGCCCGCCGCCAAGTCACCCAGCACTTCTGGCTCTTACTCCCCGAAGCTAGGCCTCCCCATTAAGCTTTTGGATGTGCCTTATCGTAAACCACCATCAGATCCGCCAACGACACCTGCGTATACCGCTGGGTCGTCGACAAACTAGCATGCCCAAGTAGCTCCTGAATCGCGCGCAAATCCGCCCCGTCGCTCAGCAGATGGGTCGCGTAGGCATGGCGCAGAGCATGCGGATGCAAGCTCGCGTCCCCGTTCGCCACCTGCCCGTGGAACTTCACGAGCAACTGCACCCCCCGCGTTGTCAGCCGCGTCCCGAATCGGTTCAAAAACACCGCCCGCTCCTCCACCGTCTTCGGCGTTCGCTCAGCGAGATACCGGTCCAACGCCTCGGCCGCCTTCCCCCCGTAAGGCACCTGCCGCTCCTTCCGCCCCTTGCCCATCACCCGCAACCACCGCTCCTCCCTGTCCAGATTCTCCAGGTTCAAGCCCACAATCTCGCTCACCCGCAGACCACAGCCATAGAGCAGTTCCAGAATCGCCCCGTCCCGCGTCGAATGCTCCCCGTCCATCACCGCCGCCGTCTGCTCCTCCGTCGGCACCCGAGGCAGCGTCTTTGGCAGCTTCGGCGTCAGCAACAGCTTCGCTGGATTGCTCTCCCGCCACCCCTGCTTCACCGCATGTTGCAGCAAGCTCCGCACCGCCGCAATCTTCTTCCGCATCGTCGCCGGATGCTGCTTCCGGTCGTACAGATTCGCTAGCCAACTGCGAAGTTGCAGCAGGTCGATCGCCTCCACGGTTGCCTCCGTCCCCGCAAACTTCTCGAAGTCGGCCAACGCAATCCGATAGGTCCCAATCGTCGTCGAAGAAGCGTTCGCCCGCGTCAGGCTGACCAGATACTCCTCCGCCGCTGCGCTGATCGAGATCACAGGTAGGCTTCCATCGCCGCCGTCGCCCGTCGGCAGACCTCGGCGTGCCGCGCCTTCTTGTCCTTCCGCAGCACCTTCCGCGTCTCCTCGTCCAGCGTCGGCAAGAGGTCGAACGTAATGTTCGCCGGCTGATAGTGTCGCGGGTCCGCCCCCGTGATGTAGTGCAGCAGCGAGCCCAACGCCGTCTCCCGCGGCAACGGCCGCGGTGCCGGATCCACCGCGAACTGCCCCGCCAACATCCCCGTCGCAATCGATTCGACGTAGCCCTCCACGCCCGAGATCTGCCCCGCAAAGTAGATCCGCGGCTCGGCCTTCAATTGCAAAAACCCGTTCAGCAACGTCGGCGCGTTGATGTACGTGTTCCGGTGGATCTGCCCATAGCGAAGGAACGACGCATTCTCTAATCCAGGAATCATCCGGAAAATCCGAGCCTGCTCCCCGAACTTCAACGACGTTTGAAAGCCCACCAGATTATAGCTATCCGCCCGCAGATTCTCCTGCCGCAACTGCACCACCGCATACGGCCAACGTCCCGTCCGCGGATCGTCCAGGCCCGTCGGTTTCATCGGCCCAAACCGCAGCGTCTCCGCCCCCCGCTTCACGATCTGGTCAATCGGCAAGCAGCCTTCAAAGTACGGCGTCTTGTCCTCCGGGATATGCGGCTCATAGCTCTGCGCTTCCAGCAGCGCCGCAATGAACGCCAGGTACTCCGCCTTGTTCATCGGGCAGTTCACGTAGTCGTCCGTCCCGTCGATCGATTTGCCATAGCGGGACGCCCGAAACGCGATGTCATAGTTGATCGTCTCGGCATCCACGATCGGCGAAATAGCGTCGTAGAAGTAAAGCCGCTCGCTCCCCGTCAGCCGAGCGATGTCCTGCGCCAAGGGGTCCGAAGTCAAAGGCCCCGAAGCGATGATCACGGTCCCCGTCTCCGGCACTCGCGTGATCTCCTCGCGCCGAATCGTGATCCGCGGATGCCCTGTCAGCCGCTCGATGATATAGGCCGAAAACAGCTCGCGATCCACCGTCAGCGCCTGCCCTCCGGGAACTCGCGCGGCGTCGGCCGCGGCCAGCAACATGCTGCCCATCCGCCGCATCTCTTGCTTCAACTGCCGTGGTGCCGAGTTCTCCGCCTCGCTCTTCAGCGAGTTCGAACAGACGAGTTCCGCCGGATTATCCGTCTGGTGCGCCGTCGTCGACTTGTTCGGCCGCATCTCGTACAGCACAACGTCCTGCCCGGCCTCGGCAATCTGCCACGCCGCTTCCGAGCCGGCTAGGCCGGCACCAATCACTGTTACGGGGCTGCTCACCCCTCCATTGTACGGGCCAACCCGTGCTTCTCCATCCGGTATATCAACGTCTTCCGGCTGATGTCCAGGTACTTCGCCGCGTGCGTCTGGTTCCAGTCACACTTCTCCAGCGCCTTCAAAATCAGCTCCTTCTCCACGTTGTCAAGCGAAATCCCCGTCGACGGCAGATCCAGTTGCATCGCGCTCGGGGACGAACCAACCGCCGCAATCTGGGGCGGCAAATCGGCCAAGCTGATTTCATTCGCCCGAGCGAGCACCGTGATCCGCTCCATGATGTTTTCGAGCTCCCGAATGTTCCCCGGCCAGCGATAACCCACGAAGTACGGTATCAACGAAAGCGGCATTTCGAGCCCCGGTCGATTCACCCGTTTTCGGGCCCGATCAAAGAAGAAGTTCACCAGATCCGGAATGTCGCAAGGCCGCTCCCGCAACGGCGGCAGCTCCACGGGAATCACGGCCAGCCGGTAGTACAAGTCTTCGCGAAACGTTCCGTCTTCAATCATCGCCGCCAGGTTCCGATGCGTCGCCGCGACCACTCGCACGTCTACCCGCAGCGGCTCGGTCGCGCCCAGCTTTTCGATCTCCCGCTCCTGAATCACCCGCAGCAGTTTCACCTGCAACTCGCCCGGCATCTCGCCGATTTCGTCAAGGAACAGCGTACCGCCATGCGCCGTTTCAATCCGGCCTTTCTTGTGCGCAATGGCACCCGTGAACGACCCCTTCACATGGCCGAACAGCTCGCTCTCCAGCAACTCGCGCGGAATCGCCCCGCAGTTGATCGCCACGAACGGACGCTCTCGCCGGGGCGAGTTGAAGTGGATCGCCTTGGCGAGCAGCTCCTTGCCGGTCCCGGTCTCGCCGTTGATCAGAACCGTCGCTTCCGACTGCGCCGCCCGCCCCGCCACATCGATCACGTAGAGCAGATTCGGTGACCGCCCGATGATGTTTTCAAACCCGTACTTTGCGCTCACGCTCGACCGCAGCGTCTTCACCTCTTCCCGCAGTTGCTGCGTCTCCAAGGCTCGGGCCACCGTCATCAGCAGGTCCGTCTGTTCCACCGGTTTAGTCAGGTAGTCCAGCGCGCCGCACTTCATCGCCTCCACCGCGGATTCCACCGAGCCGTAAGCCGTCAGCAGAATCACCGACGTCTCCGGATAGTCAGCCTTCACCCGGTGCAGCAGTTCGAGCCCCGATTGCCCGGGCATCATCAAGTCAGAAACGACCAATTGAAACGGCTGCCGTTCGAGGGCGACCAACGCCTCCTCCGCGCTGGAAACGCAGGTGACGGCATACGGGCCGCCCTCCAGCCGCAACTGCATAATCCGCCGCAGCGAGGTGTCATCTTCGACCAACAAAATCGTAGGAATCATGGCGTAGTCCCCTGGCGAACTGGAAGTTCAACGACGAACTCCGTGCCGTGCGGCTCGCGGTTGAGAATCAGAATCTTGCCTTGATGCGCGGCGACGATCTGCGAGCAAACCGCCAAGCCGAGGCCAGTACCGTCGGGCTTGGTCGTGTAGAAGGGATCGAAGATGCAGTCCCGCTGTTCCGGGGGGATGCCGGGGCCGGTGTCGGCCACGCGAAGGACCACCGACTCGGGGCCGAGCTCAGCGGCGAACTCGATCTCTCCTCCGTTCGGCATCGACTGCACCGCGTTCAGGGTCAGATTCAGGAGCAACTGTTGCAGTTGCTCCGCATCGCAGTAGAGCGGCACGGGGCTCCGCGGCGGAGCGAAATGAAGTTTCACGTCATACTGACGGGCCGAGGGCGAAGCCAGGATGACCACCGCGCTGACGACGTCGCGAACGTCGTTTTTGGTGAATTCCGGCGGACGGGGCCTGGCATAGTTCAGCAGGTCGGCCAGCAGTCGACTCAGCCGTCGAGACTCCTTGCGCAGGATCCCCGTCATCTCCGAGCGCAGGGCCGGAGCGATATGGCCATCAAGCATCTCGGCGGCGCCTTCGATGGAGGCGAGCGGCGTCCGGATCTCGTGCGCCAACGACGCCGCCAACTGGCCGGTAGCGGAGAGGCGTTCGGCTTGTCGCAGACGGACCATGTTGTCCTGCAACTGATCGTAGGCGGCACCGAGCTCCCGTGTCGCCTGCTGCAGAAGAATCCGCTTCCGCCGCTCCCGATCGGCGAGGATGCCCATGATCGAACCGATCAGAAACAGGTCGACCGCCTCGACGACGGCGTCTTCGTTCGGGTCCGCCGGCAGGTAGAGCATCGTTGCGAGCATGGCGGCCGCCAGGCCACCGCGCCAGCCGAACCAAAGCGCCGCCATCACAATCGGCAGAAAGAACAGATAGCGCAGAATCTTCCCGACAAACGGAGAGGTTCCCAACGTCGCCAAGTAAGCGGCCAGAATGCTCGCCAGCAGGCTGATGACAACCGCGGCTTGGATGCGGCGAGCTTTGCGTTCAAGGGGCATGCTACCCGATCAGGTCGCCGTAGACGCGGCTGCAGTAGCCGTCAGTCATGCCGGCGATGTAGGCACAGATGACCCGGTGGGGAGTGCTCTCATGGGCCTGATCGCGATACGGCTGAGGCAGCCGCTCCGGCGCGGCCTCGTAGTACTGGAATAGTTCCGCGATCATGCGGACGGAACGATTCCTGGCGTCGAGGAGCGCCGCCGACTGGTACACCTTCCGGTGTAGGAACCGCTTCAACTCCCGACCCGTCTCGGTTGCCACCGGCGTCAGCCGAACCAGCCGATCAGGGAAGCAACGAACGTCCTCTACCGTCTCGACTCCGGAGGCGGTAACGGCGGTGGCCGTTCCATCCAGCAGGCCGGAGACGAGGAGATTGATCACCTGCCGCAGCGTCTCCAGAAATTGGACCCGTTCCTCGGCCCCCGGGAACTGCATCTCGACCGCTTCCCAGAGATCGGAGAAGGCGGGGACGGCGGCTCGGATCTCGTCAATCGAAAACATGCCGGCCGAGTAAGCGTCGTCCAGATCGGCCGTGTTGTAGGCAACTTCGTCGGCCAGGTCGATGATCTGGGCCTCGAGCGGCGGTCGGAGTTCGGGCAGGTAGCCGTCGAGCTCCTCGGACTCGCCGGGGACCAAGTCGCGTGAGTGCTTGACGATTCCCTCGCGAACTTCGAAGGTCAAGTTCAACCCCGGGAAGCGGGCGTAGCGGGCCTCAAAGCTCTCGACGATGCGAAGGGCGTGGAGGTTATGTTCAAACGTCTCGCCGAATCGTTGCATCTGGCGGCGAAGCTCTTCCTCCCCGGCATGAGCGAAGGGGGGATGGCCGACGTCGTGGACTAGGGCCAAGGTTTCGGTGAGATCCTCGTCCAGGCCCAAAGTGGCGGCGACAGTACGGGCAATCTGGGCGACTTCAATCGTATGCGTCAGCCGGTTCCGGAAGTGATCAGAAAGGCCGGAGGGGAAGACCTGGGTCTTGTTCTCCAACCGACGAAAAGCCCGGGCGTGAATCACGCGATCACGATCTCGTTGGAACTCCGTCCGGTACGGATGGGACAACTCCGGATATCGCCGACCCCGGCTCATCTCCGGCCGAAGCCGGAGGGCCGTGAAGGGGGCAGGGCTATTTGAGCTTGGCGTCGCCATAGGCGGTGACCGCCCAACGGGAAACGGTGCTACGCGGGGAGATGCGCAACGGCTCGAGAAGCTTCTTGGCTTCGTCCGGCTTGGACTGCGCGATCACCTTGGCGAGTTCGATCTGCGCCTGCTCTTTCGAGATGAACATGGTGGGAGAATCGGCCAAAGCGCGAAGGATTTTTTCCGCCTCGGCTTTCTTATTCTGTTTGGCAAACATCTGCGCTAACGAGAACTTGGCCAGCGCGGCGTACTCGGCTTGTCCAGAGTCGGCGGCGACCTGGAAGTGCTTCTCCGCCTCAGTGTACTTGCCCCCGTCGGCGGCTAGGATCCCGAGGTAGTAAGTGGCGATGGCACCGACTTCTTTGGAGGGGTAGCGGCTGGCGAGTTCGCTGAACGCCTTCTGTGCGGCGGCATCTTTTTCCGCTTGGGTGGGAAAGGACTTCAAATAGGGGTTCGATCCCGGTCCGATGGCCGCATCCTGGACTTGCAGAGCCACCTTCAGGGCCTCCTGGCGAGCCTCAGCCTCTTTGCCCATGTAAAACCAGGCACCGACGCCGATGACGATCACCGCGGCGGCAATACCGCTGTACAGTCCAAACTGCTTCTTGTGCCCGGCGACGTACTCGACGGAATGGGTGACCTCTTCAGCAAAGCGGTCGTGCTTCAAATGTTCGCGTTCTACTTTATCCACAGCAATACTCTTCCAACTTGTCATGGTAGCATCTGTTGGTCATGAGTGCCGAAGAACGCGAGAGAGATCTACTGACGGCGGTGGCTTTACTGCAGGCCACGCTTTCGGCGAGAGAGCTGAGAATCGAGTCGCTCGAGTCGGAGCTGAAGGCGTCGCGGACGGTGGATCACGATGCGGAACGAAGGTTGCAAATGCTGGAGATTGCGCTGGAAGACGCTCGCAACGCTTACGAAAACTTGAAGGGCATTTTCGAGATGAACCAGGAGATGCATACGGCGGACCGCGAATCCTGGTGGCGCGATCGGGACAGCTTGATTGCGGAGCGGGACCGGGAACGAGAACGGCACCGCTAGGAAAGAGCGGCACGGAGGCGACGCCAGGAGAGAGCGAGGCCCGTCCAGACGAGGACGATGGCGGCGAAAGAGGCGAGTCCGGCGACAGTTTGGCCGAGCAAGCCAACGGCTTCGCCTGTGTGTACCGTACGAACCCAAGTACGGAGCCGACGGGCGAGGGGCAAGTTCTCGAACGGCTCACCGGGGAGCAGAGTGCCGGAGGCCGGATCGACGACCCACTGCGTTTTGAGGTCTACGCGGCCCCAGTGCCCAGCCTCGACCGAAAAGGACCTCGGGCCCGGCCGGAACGTGATCGATTGCCAGGCGGGGGCCTGTAACTTCAAGAACAGGGGATGGTAGGGGCCGGCGGACGCGGTCGGCGGCCGATTATCCGGGGCGGGCATCGGATCGCCGGTCACTCGGTAGAGCAGCGGGGTTGCCCAGGGGTAGGAGAAAAATACGGCGGTGAGAACGATCAGCAGGAGCGGGACGGAGGCCCAGATGCCGAGGACATGGTGCCAGTTGTAGTCGCGGGCTTTGCTCGATAGGCCGCGGCGGAACCATGCGATGGGTCGCTGGAGCCACATGGGAATTCCGGTTAGGAGGAGGAAGAGGAACGCAAGATTGGAGGCACCGGTGATGCCTTTCGTCAGGGGTGTGTTCTGGCCGAGCCAACGATGCCAGGCGGTGACCTGCCGAAAGAAGTTTCGGGTGGGGACGGAGCCTTCGCCGGTGATTGTACCGGTGTAGGGGTCGACGAATACGATCCGGTTCTGGGGCAGGGTAAGCTGAGCGGCGGCGGTGGGGTTGCTCGAAAGAGTGATGGCGGTGGGATTGGGGGCGGCGGCGAGGAGTTGGTCGATGGTCAGGCGAGCGGCTCCGTCCGGCGCGGAGACCGTGTTGAAGGGGCGGTCGGCCCAAGCGATAACCTGCTTTTCGTAAGTGAGCAGGACGCCGGTAACGGACATGACCAGGATGACGATACCAGCCAGGACGCCGGCGATGAGGTGGGGCCAGAAGAGAAATTTGCGCATGGTTAGCGCCACCATTTCCCGAAAATGACGACGCCGTTGAGAAACATGAAGATCATAAAAACGTGGATTCCGATGGACGATGGACGACGCCACCAGATCAGGTCGATGGGCCAAACGAGTGTGAAGACGTAGTTGAAATAGATTCCTCCGCCCCAGTCGAGGCCGAAGAGTTCCCGGGTTTGGCGGGCGGTTTCGGCGTAGGCGACGGCATGGCTCCAGGCGTAGCGCTGGTCGAAGGCGAGGCAGATGTGGGCGACGTAGAGTGCATAGGCAAGGGCGGAGACGGCGCGGGCCCAGGGGTGGCCTCGCCAGAGGCCGTAAAGCGTTAGGGCGTAGAGGGCGGCGCTGAGGCGGATGGTCCAGAGCACTGGGCTACCATTGTTCCATGTATCCGGGCTGGGCGGTTCTAGGGATGGCGGCACTGGCGATGGTGGGCACGCTGCCGGGGCGGACGCAGGGTCTCGGACTGGTCACCGAACCGCTGCTGCGGGACTTCGGGCTGGACCGGGTCGCCTACGCCAACATCAACCTTTGGGCGACGCTGATCGGGGCGGCGTTCAACCTGCCGTGCGGGCGATTGGTGGACCGGTATGGCGCCCGAGTAGTGATGACGGGGTTGCTGCTGGCGCTGGGCTTGACGGTGCTGCTGATGGCGGGGGCGGGGAGTTTGGCTGTGTTGGCGGTGACGATTACTTTGACGCGGGGATTGGGACAGAGCGCCTTGTCCGTCGTGAGTTTGGCGCTGGCGGGGAAATGGTTCGCACGGCGGATCAACCTGGCGATGGGGGTTTACGCGCTGCTCGTGGGGATCGGGTTCATTGCGGCGTTTCCCAGCGTGGGGCAGGCGATTTTGAAGTTTGGGTGGCGGGCGGCGTGGAGCGTTGTGGGGTGGGCGTTGGTTGCGGTGTTGGCACCGCTGGCGTGGTGGATGGTGCGGGAGGCTCCGGCGACCGAGGAGGTGCCAGGCCCTACAGGGGGGATGGCGTTTGGGCGGGCGGTACGGACAGGGGCTTTCTGGGTGTTTGGCCTGTCCAGCGCGATGTTTGGTTTGGTTTATTCGGGAATTGCTTTATTTAACCAGTCGATTTTGGAGCGGAAGGGGTTCGACGCGACGACGTACCAGACGGTGCTGGTGGTAAGCACGTTGCTGGGTCTGGTGGCGAATTTCGGAGGGGGGTGGGTCGCGATGCGGTGGCCGATCCAACGCCTGATGGGCGTGGGGATGGCGGTGCTGGCGGGTTCCCTGGTGGCGTTGCCGCTGGTGGGGACCTTCGGGGAGGTGATGGGGTATGGGGTGGCGATGGGCGTGGCGGGCGGGGTGGTGACGGTGGTCTTCTTCTCCGTCTGGAGCCAGGTGTTTGGGCGGGCGGAGTTGGGGCGGATTCAGGGGGCGGCGCAGATGATGACGGTGGTAGCCTCGGCTATTGGGCCGGTGCTGCTGGCGGAGGCGTTGGCGCGGACGGGTTCGTATGACTTGGTATTTTGGATACTGGCGGGGCTGACGGCGGCGTTGGGAGTGGCTTGTTGGAAGGTGAGATTGCCGATATGAAGAAACTATGGTTTTTGCTGGTGTTGGTGGGATGCGGGAGTCGGCCGGTGACGCCACAGGAGCAGCTCGATAAAGAGTTGTCGGCGATGCTGAGCGGGGCCGCGCTGGTGGGCCAATCGACGACATGGAAGAAGCCGGGGCTATCGGGCGAGGAGCGCTACGCGATTGACGGAATGACGAAGATTTCCGGGAAGACCTGGCTGCTGCGGACGCGGATGAAACTGGGGGAGAAAGAGTGGCCGCTGCCGGTGCCGGTGACGATTGAATGGGCGGGAGATACGCCGATGATCCAGGTGACGGATGTAACGATGCCGGGCGGGCCGTATTCGGCGCGGGTGTTGCTGTATAAAAACCAGTACGCCGGGACCTGGTTGGGTCCCGGACGGGGTGGGCAGCTATTCGGGAAGATCGTCCGTTAGTCAGCGTTGGTCAGTCAACCCAGCCCTTCGCCAGCGGCTTTGGCGCGGGCGTTGGGGGTGAGGGCGGCGGAG
>JANODS010000204.1:0-4806 GCA_031412835.1 Acidobacteriota bacterium
GTGACGGCGACTTATGTGGCAACGGGTGCGCGGGTGACGGCGACGACCAATTCGGTGGGTATGAGGGATCGAGACGGCGGGACGGGACTGTGCGAACGTTGACGGTGCCGACGGCGGCGGAACGGCAGGGGGACTTTAACAAGACGTTTAACGCGCGGGGGGCGGTGTTGGTTTACGACCCGTTTTCGGGCCGTCGAGAGGGCACGGCGGTGGTGCGGGACGCGTTTCCGGGCAACGTGATTCCGGTGAGCCGGTGGGACGCGATTGGCAAGAATATTCTGCCGTTTTATCCGCTGCCGAACCGGGCGGCGGACGACGTGACGGGGGCGAACAATTTTCGCGCCAACGACATCAACGCCTTGACTCGGGACAACGTGATCGTGAAGATCGACCACCGCTTCAGCGACCGTGATGCGGTGACCGGGCGGTATATGTACAACAGCGACGTCAGCCGGCGGAACAGCATTTTTCCGGTGCCCGACGCGGACCCGACGAACCAGAGCAATAACCATCAGACGTTTTGGTACGGCACGTGGACGCGCGTTGTGAGCCCGACGCGGATCAACGAATTGAGGTTGACTTATGGGAGGCGGCAGGCGTTGAGCTTTTCGCGAGGATTCGGAGCGAATTGGCCGTCGAAGATTGGATTGAAGGCCGTTTCGGATGACGCGTTTCCGCGGTTGGAGGTGGCTGGTTATGCGGCGCTGGGTTCGACGACGCAGGAGCGGCGGCAGGTGCCGATTCAGCAGTACCACTTATCGGAAGGCTACTCCTGGAATCGGGGGACCCATTCAGTGAAGTTCGGGGGAGAGGTTCGACAGTCGATGAACTATGAGATTTTTCGACCCTATGCTTCAGGTCGGTACACGTTTGACCGCGGCTTTTCGGCGGCGATCAATAACCAGGCGTTTAGCGGAAACGGGGTGGCGACGCTGCTACTGGGGATTCCGGGGACGGTGGAGGTGCGCGAGACGGAGGTGTTGAACCGGCGGATCGTTTACCTGGCGGGGTACTTGCAGGACGATTGGACGGTGGTGCCGGGGCTGACGTTGAACCTGGGGGTGCGTTGGGAGTTCGACTCGCCGATGCGGGACCTTAACGGCCGTTTCAATGGGTTTGACCCGACGGCGATCAACCCGGTTTCGGGGACGCCGGGCGTGGTGAAGTTTGGCGGCAAGAACGGCTATCGGGTCACGATCTGGGACCCGGATTACAACAATTTCGGGCCACGGGTGGGGTTTGCCTGGAAGCCGGGGCGGTTGCCTTCGACGGTGATTCGCGGTGGCTATGGGGTGTTTTTCGCGCATCCGTTTGATCGGGCCGTGCCGAATGCGGCGTCGCTGGGATTTGAAAAAGCGCTGAATTTGGTGGTGCTGGGGAACGTCGAGACGGTGCCCTATACGCTGACGAATAACTTGCCGCAGGTGGACCCGAAGACGCCGGTCTTGGACGACCGCTACGGCGCGGTGCGGGTGGGTACGGCGGCGACGAATGCGATCACGTTTTTCGAAACGAACCGGCGGACGGGTTATTCGCAGCAGTTCAGTTTGCGGATTCAACGAGAGGTATGGGGCGGTACGCTGTTCGAAGCGGCGTACATTGCGAATCTATCGAAGAAGCTGCCGAGTTCGAATTTGCCGATTAATCAGATCCGGCCGGAGTTGATGATGGCGGGGTCCGGGCAGGCGCAGCGACCTTTTCCGCAGTTTTCGAACGTGTCGATTATTGCCCCGAACATTGGGCTTTCGACCTATCACGCGTTGGGCCTGCGCGGGGAGAAGCGGTTTTCGAAGGGGTTCAATATTTTGGCAACTTACACGTTTTCGAAGTTCTTGGACAATGCCGACGCGGGGGCCGCGGGGCTGGGGGATGAGGGCGCGGCGTATTCGAACTTCTACAATCGGCGGGCCGATTATGGGCCCTCGGAGAATGACATACGGAGCCGATTCACGTGGAGTTCGGTGTACCAGTTGCCGTTCGGCAAAGGGCGCCGATTTTTGACGGAAGGGATGGGCGGGAAGGTTCTGGGCGGGTGGTCAATTGGGGCGGTGATGCTGTTGCAAAGCGGGCCGCCGATTACGGTGGCGACGCAGCAGAATACGACGTTTTCGAACTCGGCGGGGGCGTTGCGGGCAGACGTGATCAAGGAGCCGAATTTGCCCGTGGCCGAGCGCAGTATCTATCGCTGGTTCGATACGAGCGCGTTCCGGCAACCGATGAACTACATGTTCGGCAATCAGGGTGTCGGCCTTGTGCGCGGGCCGGGGGTGATCAATCTGAACACGTCCTTGATTCGGACGTTTCGATTTTTGGAGCGCCACCAGTTGCAGTTTCGAGGGGAGGCGTTTAATTTGGCGAACCACGCGAACTTCGGGACGCCGGGGCGGGTGTATGAGGGGCCGGGGTTCGGGATTATTAGTTCGGCGCGGGCGGCGCGGCAGATTCAAGTGGGGATGAGGCTGACGTTCTAGGCATTGGTATAGTATCGCGATGAGCGTAATTTCTCGGCGAGCGTTTCTGGCTTCGTGCGGTTCGGTGGCGGCCGCGCAGACGACGCGGCAGCGGCCCAATGTGGTGGTGATTCTGACGGACGACCAGGGCTGGGGCGACCTGAGCATCAACGGGAATAGCAACCTTTCGACGCCGAACATCGATTCGATTGGGCGGCAAGGGGCGCAATTTGAACGGTTCTTTGTCTGCGCGGTTTGTGCGCCGACACGGGCCGAGTTTTTGACGGGGCGGTATCACGCGAGGGCGGGAGTGCGGGGGGTGAGTACGGGACAGGAGCGGATGAATCTGGACGAACATACGATCGCCCAGACGTTCCAAAAAGCTGGCTACGCGACGGGGGCTTTCGGCAAGTGGCACAACGGCTCGCAGGCGCCGTATCATCCGAATTCGAGGGGATTTGAGGAGTATTACGGGTTTACGTCGGGGCATTGGGCGCACTATTTTGATACGGAGATGGACCATAACGGGGCGCTCATAAAGGGGCGCGGCTACATTACTGACGATTTGACGAACCATGCGATGGCGTTTATCGAGAAGAACCGGGCTCGACCGTTTTTCTGCTATTTGCCACTGAATACGCCGCATTCGCCGATGCAGGTGCCGGAGGCGAACTACGCGAAGTTCGCCCAATTGCAGCCAGCGCTGAAGGCCACGGACCCGGCGCAGGAGGACTTGGGGATGACGCGGGCGGCGTTGGCAATGGTGGAAAACATTGATGGCAACGTCGGACGGTTGCTGGCGAAGCTGAAGGCATTGCAGTTGGAAGAAGATACGGTGGTGCTGTTTTTCTGCGATAACGGGCCGAATAGTTGGCGTTGGAATGGAGGGATGAAGGGGCGGAAAGGGGCGCTGGATGAGGGCGGGATTCGGTCGCCGCTGCTAGTGCGCTGGCCGGGGCGAATTGCGGCGGGGAAAATGATTCCGCAGATTGCGGGGGCGATTGATTTGTTGCCGACTCTGGGGGCTTTGACGGGGGTGAAGGTGGGGTCAACGAAGCCGCTGGATGGAAAGAGTTTGGCACCGTTGCTGTTGGGGCAAAAGGTAGACTGGGCGGATCGAATGATTTTTTCCTTGCAGGCGCGGCGGATCAGCGTGCGGACGCAGACGCATCGGCTGGACCCGGCGGGAAAGTTGTTCGATATGAGGAACGACCCGGGGCAGACGAAGGACGTGGCGGCGTTGGAGCCGGCTTTGGCGGTGCGGCTGCGGGAGGCGGCGGCGGCGTGGGGCAGGGAAGTGCTGCCGCTGGTGGGGCCGGATGATCGACCGTATCCGGTAGGCCACTCGAAGATGACGTATTTACCGGCTCGGGATGGGGTGGGAACTGGGGAAGTGAAGCGGAGCAATACGGCACCGAATAGTTCGTACTTCACGAATTGGACAAAGACGACGGATCGGATTCATTGGGATATTGAGGTGGCGGCAGCCGGGGAGTATGACGCCGTGATGCACTATACGGCGGACGCGGCGGGGGCTTTGGTGGAGCTGACGTGTGGGGCGGGGCGGATCGAGTTTTCGATAACGGAGGCGCATGATCCGCCTTTGTTCGGAATGAAGGAAGACCGGCATGATCGGGGGCCGGAATCGTATGCAAAGGACTTTAGGGCGCTCCGGTTGGGGACGATTCGATTGGCGGCGGGGCGGGCGGCGTTGACGCTGCGGGCGCTGAAAGTGGCCGGGGCGCAGGTGGCGGATGTGCGGTATCTATTGTTGACGCGGCGTAACTAAGGGGCGATGGCAAACAGGTTCTGGCCGCCGCGAATGTAGAGGACGCCGTCGGCGATGGCGGGGGAGGCCATGACGGGTTCGCCGAGATCGTTTTCGGCTAGCAATTTGTACTCCTTGCCCTGCTGGAGGACGAAGGTGTGGCCGTCTTCATTGGTGATGTAGAGTCGTCCGCCGGCGGCGACTGGGGAACTCGTGAAGCCGGAGGCGGTACCGAGGCGTTGCTGGAACGCGCGTTCGCCGGAGGCGAGTTCGAGGACGGTGAGGACGCCGTTGTCGTAACAGAAGTAGGCAAGGCCGCCCGCGAGTAGCGGCGTTTGCATGTAGTTGCCGGAGCGTTCCTGAGTCCAGGCGATGGCGGCGCGGTCTTTGGATAGGTCGCCTTTGGCGTCGGGGCGAATGGCGTAAATGGGGCGGCCGCCGCCATGGGCGCTGGTGATGACGATAAGGCCGTTGTCGTAGAGAGGGGTGGGGACGGGGATGTCGCCGGTGCCTTCGAGGCGCCAGCGTTCCTTGCCGGTTGCGAGGTCGTAGCCGCCGATGTGCTTCCAGCCGTTGACGACGACTTGC
>JANODS010000205.1:0-13025 GCA_031412835.1 Acidobacteriota bacterium
GGGTATAAGATGGAGACTAGAAAGCTATGTTGATGAAGTATTTCGTCCGCGCAATCCCAGCCGGAGTAACTCTCCTGCTCTGGGGGCAGACAGCCGAACGGCCCTCGAAAAAAGTGGACTTCGTTCGCGATGTCCAGCCGATTCTCGAAAAATCTTGCGGCAACTGCCACGGCGCGAAAGTTCAACTAGGCGCTCTCCGCCTCGACGCCAAATCGCTCGCCTTCGCCGGTGGGCAAAGCCGCCACGCCGGCCTCGTCCCCGGCAAACCCGAAGACAGCACCATCTTCCAACGCATCGCCGGCTCCACCGACCAAGCCCGCATGCCCATGGGTGCCAAGCCCCTCGACGCGGCCTCTATCGCGACCATCAAGGATTGGATTCTCCAAGGTGCCGAATGGCCCGAAGCCGCCAGCGCCAAGGCCACCGAGATCAAGAAACATTGGGCCTTCCTCCCGCCCGTCCGACCCGCCATCCCCGCCGGATCCGGCCATCCCATCGACTATCTCGTCCGCGCCAAACTCGCCCAGGAAGGCCTCCAAGCCTCCCCTCCAGCTGACAAAACCACCCTCCTCCGGCGTCTCTCCCTCGACCTCATCGGCCTGCCTCCCACCCCGGCCGAAGTCGACGCCTTCCTCGCCGACCAGAGCCCGAGCGCCTACAGCAAACAAATCGACCGCCTCCTCGCCTCGCCCCATCACGGCGAACGCTGGGGCCGCCACTGGCTCGACGCCGCCCGTTACGCCGACTCCGACGGATTCGAAAAAGATAAACAACGCTCCGTCTGGTTCTATCGCGATTGGGTCATCAAAGCCATCAATCAGGACAAACCGTACTCCCAGTTCGTCATCGAGCAAATCGCCGGTGACCTCCTGCCCAACGCGACCCAGGAACAAATCGTCGCCACCGGCTTCCTTCGCAACTCCATGGTCAATGAGGAAGGCGGCGTCGACCCCGAACAGTTCCGGATGGAAGCCATGTTCGACCGCGTCGATACTGTCGGCAAGAGCATCCTCGGCGTCACCATCGGCTGCGCCCAGTGCCACAACCATAAGTTCGATCCCCTCACGCAAGAGGAGTACTACAAGGTCTTCGCCTTCCTGAATGATTCCGCCGAAGGCAGCGCCAGCGTCTATACCCCCGAACAGCAAATGAAGCGGGCCGAGGTCTTCCGCCAGATCAAGGAAATCGAAGACGACCTCGAACACAAGAACCCCAACTGGCGGCAGCGCCGCGATGCGCAGGCCAAGGCCCAGCCCGCCTGGACCACCCTTACCCCCGAGGTCGACGACATCTCCACCGGCGGTCAAAAATATCTCCTGATGGGCGACGGATCCATGCTCGCCGCCGGCTATGCGCCCACCAAGCACCGCGCCAAAATGGTCGTCAAAACGATGGAGACGGGGCTCAGCGCCCTCCGCATCGAACTCCTGAAAGATGCCAATCTCCCCCACGGCGGTCCCGGGCGCTCCATCGAAGGCACCGGAGCCCTCACCGAGATCGAACTCGAAATCGCCCCGCTCGACGCGCCGGGGAAAACCGAAAAAATCAAATTCGTCCGGGCCTCCGCCGACTTCGAAATGGCCCCGACCCCCCTCAAATCCATCTACTGGGACAAGACCGATAACGCAAAGCGTCTCCTCGGCCCCATCACCTACGCCTTCGACGGCGACGACAAAACCGCCTGGGGCATTGACGCCGGACCCGGTCGTCGTAACCAACCGCGCCAAGCCGTCTTCATCACGGAAAAGCCGTTCGGCTACCCCCAGGGCACCGTCATCACCGTCTACTTGAAACAGAATCACGGCGGCTGGAACAGCGATGACAATCAGAACAACAACCTCGGCCGGATGCGCCTAGCCGTCTCCACCGCCGCCGATGCGACCGCTCAGCAGCCGATGACTTTCTCCGCCTTCCGCCAAACGGTCCCCGAGTGGAAAGTACAGAACGAAGCCATCGAAGCCCTCTGGAAGCAGCACCCGGAACCGACATCCCAACTCGTCATGGCCCGCGGCGACAAGATGCGCGAGACCAAACTCCTCCTCCGGGGCGACTTCCTCAAGCCCGGCAAGACCGTCCAACCCGGAGTGCCCGCCTTCTTGAATTCCCTGCCCCCCGACGCCGATGGCAGCCGCCTCTCGTTCGCGAAATGGATGGTCGACCGCCAGGCACCAACCACCGCCCGAGCCTTCGTCAATCGCGCCTGGCAGAGTTACTTCGGCCAAGGCCTCGTCACCACACCCGAGGACCTCGGCAAGCAAAGCGATACGCCCTCGAACGCGGAGCTACTCGACTTCCTCGCCGTCGAGTTCATGGAATCCGGCTGGAGCATGAAAAAGCTCCACCGCCTCATTGTCACAAGCGAGACCTACCAGCAGAGTTCGAAGGCTACTCCCGAGTCGCTCTCGAAGGACCAGTTCAACCGCTGGCTCGGCCGTGGCCCCCGCTTCCGGGTCGAAGGCGAAATCGTCCGCGACATCACCCTGGCCGCCTCTGGCCTACTGAATACCAAGATGGGCGGCCCCGCCGTCTACCCCGCCGCGCCGGAGTTCCTCTTCCTGCCGCCGAACTCCTACGGCCCTAAAATCTGGAACGAAGAGAAAGGCGACGAGCGCTATCGCCGCGCCGTCTATACCCACCGCTATCGTTCGGTGCCGTACCCGATGCTGTCTAACTTCGACGCGCCGAATGGCGACGTCGCCTGCGTTCGCCGCTCCCGGTCGAACACTCCGCTCCAGGCGCTCACCGCCCTGAACGAACCAATGTTCCTCGAAGCCGCACGGGCGTTGGCGCTGAAGACCCTCCGCGAAGGCGGCAAATCCGACGCCGACCGCATCGAGTTCGCCTTCCGCCGCGTCGCGTCCCGCCGACCTATGGCTGAAGAGAAGACGGTGCTGCTCGCTATGCTCGAAAAGCAGACCCGCCGCTTTGCCGACGGCAAGCTGAACGCGAAAGAACTCCTCGGCGGCGATCCGCCGTCCGGCGTCTCTCCTGCCACCGCGGCAGCCTGGACGACAGTCGCCCGAGTCCTGCTCAACCTCGACGAAACCATCACGAAGGAGTAACGACCATGAACCACAACAGACGATGGTTTTTCGAACAATGCGGTGTTGGCCTCGGGGCCATCGCGATGAACGCTCTCGCCGCCGCCAATAGCCAGCAGCCCCACTTCGCACCCAAAGCCAAACGGGTCATCTTCCTCTTCATGGCCGGCGCACCGAGCCACTTGGAGCTGTTCGATAACAAACCCCAACTCGCCAAGTTTGACGGCCAACTGCCGCCCGCTGAACTCCTGAAAGGCTACCGGGCGGCGTTCATCAATCCGAACTCCAAGCTCCTCGGGCCCAAGTTCCCGTTCGCGAAATACGGGAAGAGCGGGGCCGAACTCAGCGAACTGCTCCCCCATCTGAGCAAGGTCGTCGATGACATCACCATCGTCAAGAGCATGTCGACCGACGCGTTCAATCACGCCCCCGGCCAACTGCTCATGAACACCGGCGGCATGATCTTCGGCCGCCCCAGTATGGGCTCCTGGGTCACCTATGGCCTGGGCAGTGAATCAAAGGATCTTCCCGCCTTCGTCGTCTTCTCCACCGGCAAAAAAGGCCCCAGCGGCGGCAACTCCTGCTGGGGCTCCGGCTTCCTGCCGACGAGCCACCAAGGCGTCCAATTCCGCTCCACCGGCGACCCGGTCCTCTATCTCTCGAACCCGGCCGGCGTCGACAGCGAGCTTCAGCAGGATTCGCTCGAATCCATCAAGCGGTTGAACCAGATGCGGCTCGACACTACGGGCGACCCCGAGATCGCCACCCGCATCGCCAGCTACGAAATGGCCTATCGGATGCAGATGAGCGCCCCCGGCGTCATGGACCTGACCCAGGAGCCGAAGCATATCCTCGACATGTACGGTGCCGACCCGGCCAAACCCAGCTTTGCGAACACGGTGCTCCTCGCCCGGCGCTTGAGCGAGAAAGGCGTCCGGTTCGTTCAGATATTCCACGAAGCCTGGGACCAGCACGGCAGCCTGGTCAAAGACATCACCCAGAACTGCAAGGATACCGACCAAGCCTGCGCGGCACTGATCCAAGACCTAAAACAGCGCGGGATGCTCGACGATACGCTAGTGATTTGGGGCGGCGAGTTCGGTCGGACCCCGATGGTCCAGGGCGGCAACGACGGACGCGACCACCATCCCAACGCCTTCACGATGTGGATGGCAGGTGGCGGCTTCAAGCGCGGCTTCACTTATGGCGAGAGCGACGAACTCGGCTTCAACGTGGCCAAGGACAAGGTCCACGTCCACGACTTGCACGCGACGATTCTCAACCAACTCGGCTTCGACCATCTGAAGCTGACTTACAAGTTCCAGGGCCGCAACTTCCGGCTCACGGATGTTCACGGCGAAGTGAAGCGAGACCTGCTCGCCTAAATCACGACGCCATCGCGGCGCAGGATCCGGGCCATCGGAGTGAAAGGCGGAATCGGCAGTGGCTCAATCAGGGCCGTCCCGGGCTGCCGAAAACTCAAAAACGGTTTCTGCTCTCCAGTTCGGTAGTAGTAAGTCAGATACGCCATATCGCAGGCCGTATAGTCTGAAAACCATTGATCGGCATCGGTGATGTCGACCTCGCGGAATAACTGAAGCGCATAAGCCGCCGCCTGGCGCTCGTAGGCAATAATCGTTGGCAAATCGGCCTCCGCCACCGGAGGCTCACGGAGCCGGCCGATATCGAACGCGTCCGGATGGACGTTCCACTGCACCGTATGGCCGAACAGATGGCCCAACAGAAACAAACGCTCTTCGGCACCGAGGAGATGGTCGAGATGAATTTCCGCGCCGTTCAGGTCCCCCGTCAACGGGTCCTGAATATCGCGGGTCACCACGCGGATTCCATAGCCGGTCTCAATCCGAGTCTGAACCCGCTCGCCGTAAGCAGCAAAGAGAAGCATTAGCAGTATTATTAGACCAGATGGACTCGCTGCCTGATGTAACGACGACCCAGACCGACTCGATCGTCCGGCGCACCATCGCAGAAGAAGGTCGGTTCGTCTCCGGAACCCTCCTCGGCGGTCGATACCGAGTGATCGGACTGCTGGGTGAAGGTGGAATGGGCGAGGTCTACCGAGCCACCGATCTCGCGCTAGGCCAATCGGTCGCCCTGAAGTTTCTGCCCGAGGCCGCCGCGAAGAATGATCGCCTCCTGGAGCGCTTCCAGGGCGAAGTCCGAGTGGCCCGGCAGGTCTCGCACCCGAATGTATGCCGAGTGTATGACATCGGAGAAATAGACGGGATTCCGTTCCTCTCGATGGAATATGTCGACGGCGAGGACCTATCGACTCTACTCCGCCGGATAGGTCGCTTACCGGCGGCCAAAGCCACAGAAATTGCCCGCAAGATTTGCGCTGGCCTGCAAGCGGCGCACGACAAAGGAGTCATCCATCGCGACCTGAAGCCGCAGAACATCATGCTCAATAAAAGGGGCGAAGTGATGATTCTGGATTTTGGTCTGGCGGCCATCGCCGATCAACTTTCCGGGCCGGAAGCGCGGAACGGAACTCCGGCCTACATGTCGCCGGAGCAGTTGAAAGGGACCGAAGTAACGGCCAGGAGCGACATCTATGCTCTGGGCCTCGTGTTGTACGAGTTATTCACCGGTGTGCGACCGTACACGGCCGGAACCATTCAGGAGTTGATCGCCCTTCAGGAGTCGGCCCGGCCGAGCAGCGTCAGTTCGCTGGCGGCGGACGTGGACCCAACGGTGGAGCGGGTGATTCAACGCTGCCTCGACCCGAACCCGGCGAGGCGGCCAAGTTCAGCACTGGCGGTAGCGGCTGCGCTGCCCGGCGGCGACCCGCTGGCCGCGGCGCTGGCCGCGGGCGAAACGCCGTCGCCGGAAATGGTCGCCGCCGCGGGCGCAACCGAAGGCCTGGCGCTGAAATACTCCATCCCTTGTCTGGCGGCCATCGTACTGTGCTTGGTGGCCCTGCCCTGGATTCGGCAACAGCAGTACGCGATCCACCGAGCGCCGACCGAGTTCCCTCCCGAGGTACTGAGTCAGAAGGCGAGAGAGATTGCGGCGCGGTTCGGGTACAACCGGAAACCAGCCGACACGGCGGTCCGGCTGCTCGAACGGCCTTTGTTTTTGCGGCACGTGAAAAGCCTGCCCGAAAGGACTTGGGACCGCTGGTTGGCGGCCGAAGGGCCGGGATTGATGCAGTATCGAGAGGCGCTCGCCCCGCTGGCGGCGCTGCCGAGGGGAACGGTCACCGAAACGAACCCAGCGCCGATTGCACCTGGAATGGTGCAGGTAGAACTCGACAGCCAGGGCCGACTGCGGAGCTTCCGCGGAGTACCCTATGCGACGGCACCAGCAGGACAAGTACTGGCGGCAGAGGAGATTTTTCGAGCCGCCGAGCTCGACTTCAGCAGGTTTGCCTCGGTTCCGCCGGTGCAGAGTCCGAACACCCCCGCCGAGCAGTTCCAAGCTTGGCGAGGCCCCCACCCGGTGATTCCGGCTACGGAGTTGGTAGTAAACATCGGTTCGTGGAAAGGACAGATCACGGAGGTAAACATACGGTGGCCCTGGATGAAAGATGGGGGCGGGGATTTAGCCAACCCTCTACAACGGACCATCTCGCTCGTGGGGCTCGCCATTGGAACTTTCTTCGTTCTCCTGCTCTCGCGGCGAAACTGGAAAGCGGGACGAATCGACCGGCGCGGCGCTCTGCGCGTGGCGATCTTCGCCGGACTCCTCGTAGAGTTGACCTGGCTGAGCAACCTACATTTCGTCCCGACTACGGCGATTGTCACGATGATCTTTGATATTTTGGCGCAGGGATTGTTTTTCGGCACGATTCTTTGGCTGGTGTATCTGGCGATTGAGCCCTCGCTGCGGGCGCGCTGGCCGCAATCGATTGTGACTTGGAACCGATTGCTCGCCGGACAGTGGAAAGACCCGCTGGTCTGGAGCCATGTGCTGATTGGGGGCGCGGCCGGGTTGCTGCTGATGCTGGCGGTACTGGGGTCGGAAGGCCTCCGCCTGGGAACCCAGGGGCCGGGGGTCGGCGGCTGGGACTCCGAGCTTCTGGGGACGCGGCGGTGGTTTGGCGGGATCTGCGGCTTGCTGGTTGGTAGTTTGCAAGCGGGTCTGTTGTTGTTCCTCGTGATGAGCGGGCTTCGCACCCTTCTGCGCCGGGATTGGATCGCGGTGCTGGTGATGGCCCTTATCTTTGCGGGGCAAGCGAGCGGAACCAGCGAACCGTCGGAATGGGCGACGACTTTTTCGACCTATGTGATTCTGTTTTCGGCGTTGAGTTTCCTGATGCTGCGGTTGGGACTTATCGCGATCATTGCGGCGATGTTTTTCTTCAACTGCTCCAATGCCCTGGTATTGGGGCTCGACTGGAATGCCTGGTACGCGCCAACAGCATTCGCAACATTTTTCTTGATACTGTCGATAAGCGTCTTAGCGTTCTGGCGCTCGTTGGGTGCGCGAAATTTAATTGAATTCCCCGACGATTTTGTCCGCTGATTCCGCGTTTGTTCTCGTGAGGATAACTATGCTCTTTCGGTTCACTATTCTGTTTCTGGGCGCCGGTGCCCTTTGGGCCGCTCCGGTGCCCCCGTTCACTCTGAAAACGGTGGATCGCGCGCCGGTGAACCGACCGCTGGCGCGGGTTGGTCGGCCGACGGAATTCTGGATGGGTCCGATCTCGGCGGAAGAGCGGGCGCCGAAGATGCTGAAGCCGGGAGTGATGCGGGCCGGGGTGCATCGACTGGGCGGAGACGATTTTCTAAGTCGTGGGAAGTGGAGCGAGTTGCCGGACGGACGGGCGGTGTTTCAGGCGGCGCTGCGGTCGCCAGGCGCGACCGGTTTACGGCTGGAGTTCGTGAACTTTGCAGCCGGGGCGGGACGGGTTTGGCTATATCCGGGTGACGAAACGAACCCAACCCAGCCGGTGGGTCCTTATGAAGGCGGCGAGGACGTTTGGTCCGGGCTAGTCGAGGGCGAATCGGTGGTGTTGGAGTTTGAGGCGGCGGCGGGCGCGCCGCGGATGCTGCCGTTCCAGCTGGGCCGGATCAGCCACATTTCGGCGAACGTCGGTACGGCGTCTGCACCGCGGGCCGCAGCGCTGAGCTGCAACCTGGACGTGACCTGCCACCCGGAATGGGCGGAGAGGGCGCGGGGCGTGGCCCGGTACTTGTTCGAGACGAACGGCGGCGGGGCGCTTTGCTCGGGTTCGCTCGTCAACACGAGAAACAACAGCGGGATTCCCTATTTTTTGACGGCGGATCACTGCGTGAGCAACGAAACTGAGGCGCGATCGGTGCAGGCGTTTTGGTTCTATCAGTCCAGCGTTTGCAATGGTGCTCCGCGGAGTTTGCGGGATGTACCCACCACGTCAGGGGCGACCTATCTGGCGGGAGGCTCGCTGGAGCAGGGTGACTTTACGCTCCTGCGGTTGACCGGCACCTTGCCGAATGGCGTCACCTTCGCGGGTTGGATGCCGGAAGAGTTGCCGATTGGCGCGGCGGTGACCGGGATCCATCACCCCACCGGCGACTACAAGAGAATTTCTTTCGGAAGCCGGGCGGAGCCGATCTTAGTTCGGGGTCGGCCCGAGCCGAAATACCACACGATTGTTTGGCGGACGGGCGTGACCGAGGGCGGCTCGTCCGGTTCGCCGATTTTCACAAACGAAGGATTGATTGTGGGAATGCTGTCGGGCGGGCCGAAGCCGCCAACCGGGAAAACGGAATGTGACCTTACCCCTGCCTACGACTGGTACGGAAGGTTCTCCACGGCCTATCCGACCTTGCAAGGATTTCTCGAAGAACGGACGACCGGCCCGACGCCGACGCCGCCTCCGACCGGAGGCGGAACAACCGGAACGCTGCTGACCAGTAACGCGGCGGCCAATTTTACAGTAGGGCCGGTAGCGGGCGCTTCGCTGCTGCCCGGGATCTATCGGGTGGACGTGCCCCAAGGGGCCACGCGATTGGAGATTCGGCTGCGGACGAGCACGCCGAGCGTAGACATCGATCTGTTCGCCCGGGCGGGAAGCGCACCGGTCTTGACCGAAGGGCGCGTGACATCGGACTTTTCGGCCGCGACGGATAGCGGCGACGAGACGATCGTCGTCACCCCCACGTCGACGCCCGCTCTCCGGGCGGGAACCTACTTCATCGCCATGGCGCTGTTTACGACAGGGGTTGAGGCCAGAGGAACGTTGACCGCGATCGTGACGGGAGGAGGAACAACGACTCCGCCGCCGACGACGTCAAACGCTGTAGCTCTTACGTCGGGTGTGGCGCGGGCGATTACACTTGAGCCGGTGACCGCGGGCACCCTGTTGACGGGTGGAGGCGCGTACCGGATTGACGTCCCGCAAGGGGCGACGCGTTTGGAGATCCGACTGGAGACGGAGACGCGGAATGTCGATGTCGACCTCTATGCGCGATTCGGAGTGGAGTCGGTTATAGCGGACCGGGCTGTGCTGGCCGACCATCGATCCGAGGGAGACGCGGCAAATGAAGTGATCACGATTACCCCTTCGTCGACCCCGGCGCTGCGGGCTGGAACCTACTTCATCCATCTCGGCGTGTTTACGCCGAGTACTCGAATCCTGACTCGGCTTACGGCAACGGTGACCGGCGGGACGACGACTCCTCCGCCAACGTCAGGCGCGACGGCTTTGACGTCGGGTACAGCACGGTCGATCACGCTGGAGCCGACAGGGGCGGGCACATTGCTGAGCGGTAGCAACGCCTACCGGATTGAAGTGCCGACGGGAGCGACTCGGTTGGAGATTCGACTGGAGTCCCAGACCTCGAACGTCGATTTGGACCTGTTCGCTCGGTTCAACGCCGAGTCCGAGGTGGTGAATCGAGCCGTGGTGGCCGATCATCGGTCGGAGGGGCCGGACGGGAATGAGGTGATCACGATTACTCCGACGTCGAGCCCGGCGCTGCGGCCGGGGACGTACTTCATCAACCTGGGCGTGTTTACGGCGAATACGCGGATCAGCGCGCGGTTGACGGCGACCGTGACCGGAGGCGGGACCACGCCGACACCGCCACCTGCGGGCGGGAATCGGACGCTGACTTCGGGAGCGGCGAGCGCGTTTTCGTTTGAGCCGGTGAGCAGTGCGACGCTGTTCACGTCCGATAGCGCGTACCAGATTTCGGTGCCGGCCGGGGCGACTCGGCTGGAGGTGCGGGTGCGTACGACGACGCCCGGAGCCGACGTAGACCTATACGTTCGAGCGGGCGAGGTGCCGCGCGTGAGCAGTGGCGCGGTGCTGGCTGACTACTCCTCGGAGGGCGACGCCGGGGACGAGACGATCGTGATCACTCCGCAATCGACACCGCCGCTTCGCGCTGGGACGTACTTTATCGCGTTGGGCGTTTTCACCCAAAATGTGCGTGTCGATGGCACCGTGCTCGCGACGGTGACGACGGCGGGCTCTTCGAACACCGTGGGGCAGCCGCTGATTGCGGGACTGCTGCAACGGTTCACGATTGCACCGGTCAGTTCAGCGGCTCTGATTGGCGATCCATCATTCCGGATTGCGGTACCGGAAGGCACCGGCCGGGTTCGGGTGGTCTTGCAGACGACGACTCCGAATGCGGATGTCGACCTGTATGCTCGGTATGCGCAGGCCCCGGCGGTAACGGGCGGAGCCATCGTGGCGGATTACAAGTCCGAAGGTGCGGCGGGGGATGAGAGCTTGGACATTACTCCCCAGTCGACGCCGGCACTGCGGAGTGGAACGTTGTTCATTTCGCTGGGTTTGTTTGCGACCGGGGTTCGGGTGGAAGGATCGGTGATCGTCTACATCGACGCCGCGGCGACGCCGCCGCAGAACGCCGTCGAGTTGAGTTCGGGCGTGCCGGGACGGTTTACGCTGCCGGCGACTGCCACCCCGACGCTCTACTCGGGAACGTCGGGGTTCCGGATTCAGGTGCCGGTGGGAGCGACCAGTTTGACGGTTCGCTTGAACACGACGACACCGAATGCGGACGTCGATTTGTATGTTCGTCGGGGAGCGGATGTGGACCTCGCCGAGAGCGAAGTGGTGGCTGACTTCTTTGCCGAGGGCCCAACTGGAAACGAATCGCTAACGATTACGCGAACGTCGAACCCGCCGCTCGAACCTGGGACCTACTTCATCGGGTTGGGCAACTATGCTCGGAACCTACAGGTGACCGGGGTCGTGACCGCGACGGTTGAGCGGGCACCTGCCGCACCGGCGACGGGAGCAAACCAGCGGCTGACGCTGGGCCAAGCGACAGCGTGGCGGTTTGGGGCGGTGGCTGGTCCGACGCTGCTCACAGGCGAGAGCGCGTTTCGGCTGGACGTGACCAATGTGTCGCGGATGGAGGTTGAACTGAACACGGATACGCCAGGGGCGGACTTGGATCTGTATGTTCGGTATGGGTCTCCGCCGGTGGTGCAGAACGGCAACGTGGTGGCTGATTTCAGCTCGACGGGTTTGACTGGGAACGAAAAGATCACCATCTCACCCGGGGCGAACTCGCCGCTGCGGTCGGGAACGTACTACGTGGCGCTGGCGGTGTTTACGCCGGGTGTGGAGACTTCGGGAACGCTGCTGGCGAGGGACTTATCCGGAAGCGGCGGGGTTGACGAACTGAAGTTTTCAACGCGGCCGAAGTTCGGGGAAAAGAGGGCGGAGACCGGGCTGGATAAGGCGACGCAGCCCGAAGATCCGATGCCGGCCGATGGGCGGCAACTGCTTAAGGGGAAGTACGGTCCGATGCGGGAGAGGGAGTAGGTTCGGCGCGGAGGAGTTCGTAGACGGAAACGGCCACCGAGAGGGTGGCCGGGCCGATAAAGAGCCCGAGGAACCCGAATGCTTCGACGCCGCCGAGGAGGGCGAAGAAGACGAGGAGCGGGTGGAGGTTGACGCGGCCGCTGATAACGTACGGGCGGATGAAGTTATCGGCCAGCCCGATGACGCCGACGCCGAAGCCGACGAGGATGGCGGCTTTGCCCCAACTGCCGGCGACGGCGAGAATGAGCGCGGCGGGGACCCAGACTAGGGCGGGGCCGAGAATTGGGATCATCGAGAAGAACCCGGCGGTAGTGCCCCACAAAGCTGGCGATTTCAGGCCGAGGAGAAAGAAGATCAGCGCCGTGAGGCCGCCTTGGGCGAGAGCGACGGCACCGATGCCATAGACATTTGCCAGGACGCTTTCGCCGATGTCGGTGAAGAGGCGATGAACGTCGGCGGTGGCGATAGGGATGACGCGAGCCATTCTATTTTTGATGCGGACGCCATCGCGAAAGAGAAAGAAGAGGCTGAAGAGGGAGACGATGGCGCTGACGATGAGGGAGACGAGATTGGTGAGGAGGTCTCGGCTGAAGGCGAGGACGGTGCCGCCAAAGGCTTGAAGGCGCTCGAAGAGGGCCGCGCGGATCTGCTCTTCGGTTTCGGGGGATTCGACGCCGAGCCAGACGATGGAGCGGTGAAGTAGGTTGGCGGTCCACTGGGCCCAACCCCCGCCGGCCGCACTTTTGTCCGCGGCCAAGTCGTAGAGTTGACGGGCTTCGCGGAGAACAGCGGAACCGATGCCGAAGGCGGGGAGGGCGATGAGCAAGATGACGAGGAAGACGGAGAGGCCCGCCGCCAGGCCGGGTCGGCGAACGGCGCGTTGGATGCGGTGGTGGAGGGGGTAAAAAAGAATCGCGAGCGCGATGGCCGCGACCAGTGGCATCAGAAAGGGCCGAAGAATAGCGAAGGAAATGGCGAGCGTGGCGGCACCCAGGGCGAGGAGGAAGGCATGTTGAACGCGATTTGATTCGACGGAGGCCATTGATCGAAACGTACCATGAAAGGCCTGTGAAGGATATAATCCGAATGATGAGTGCACAAGATGTCACCCAGCTTTTGCAGGATTGGTCGCAGGGAAATCGGGCGGCGTTGGAACTCTTGACGCCGATTGTGTACGACGAGTTGCGGCGGCTGGCGCAGTATTATATGCAGCGGGAGAACGCCGGGCATAC
>JANODS010000206.1:0-1603 GCA_031412835.1 Acidobacteriota bacterium
CGATTTATCTGGACGACCATTTGGCCGGGTCAAGTTTTGCCATTGAGCTAATGGAGTCGATGCGAGATCGATTTCAGAATCAGCCTTTGGGGGCATTTGCTCAAGCGTTGCTTGCCGACGTACGGGACGATCAGCAAGTACTGCGGCGAATCATGGAGCGTGTTGGCAAAAGCGGCCTGGAACTAAAGACCGCGGTGGGCTGGGTGGCTGAAAAATTAAGCAGGGTGAAGCTGCACGACGACGACGGCGCGGGCCTGGGGACCTTGGAAACCCTCGAAACGCTAACCCTTGGCATCTTGGGCAAGGCTGCTTTATGGAACGTGCTGGAAGCCATCCGTGACCAGGATCCCAGAGTAGGCAACGAAGATTTCGCCCAACTTGTTGCCCGAGCGCAGGCCCAGCATGCCCGGGCTGAAGAGCAGCGTCTCCAACTAGCGCGAAAGATCTTCGGGCCGGTTGCGGGGGCTGAACGGTGACAGCGTTCTCTACTGCGAACTTCTGGGTGACCGCCTGAGCCTCCAACGGTCCATAGCCGGGCCAATCAGCCGCCCGGCTAGAATCCTGCCGGATGGAACATGTTCTCCGATTACTCTCACTGAAAGTCGTAAGTCCCCTTCCTCGCCCTGAAAATCACACAATATGATTGTTGGCGTCACCGGAGCCGACCTCGAATCTCAGCCAACGTAAACCTCTGCCGCTTCAACGCAAGCATCGCGTCGCAACGCCCCACCATCTCCCGCGAATAGAGTTGATAACCGCTCGCCGTTACTTCCGCCACTTCCAACAGACCTTCCGACGTCCAAAAGCGAATCGTCGGCACGGTCACACCCACCGCCTTCGCCAGCGCCCCGATCTTAAGCAATCCAGCGGCATCAACATCCTCCTCCGCCGATTCGCCCCGCGCCGCTTTCAAATAAATATCGAGTGACCGCTCAGCGGCCTTAGCAATCAGAGCGTCGAAGTCCCTCCGGGATCCCCCCAACTGGGCGTGTTCCAGCGCCCCAATGTAGGCAAGCCGGTCCCGGGTTCGAATGATCGCTGGTGGATATCCTTCCATCAGCAGAAGCAAATTCATAAGCAGCCGGGCAGTGCGGCCGTTGCCATCGACGAAGGGGTGTACCGTCACGAGCCGGTAATGCGCCTCCCCCGCCCGCGCCACCGGATGGAGTGCGTTGTCGGCCGTCATCCACGGCGACCAGGCCAATCGGCTGCGTGCAATCCTCAACATCCTGAACGATCAGGAACTCTATCAGCTCGAAATCATCGACGTCCGCGATTGGAGTTACCAACGAGGATGTCCTTGCTCCGGAAAGCAGGGTGTCGAGATCCTTTCGTTCCTTGGAGTCCGCAATCGACCCAAAGGCCCACGAGACAAAATCTGAATAGAGCTTCATCTCCCGTCCGTCATGGGTCTTAAGATTGAAAGGCTGATCGTACCAAATTTAAACGGACCGCGATCTGTCCTCTCAATCAGTCCGAATTCAGCCCTAGAAATTTGCACGCTGTTTCGTGTTCCCCCCCCCCCAAAATGGATTCTACGGATCGGCCTTCACCGTTAAGGGTCAGCTCCCGCCGTGGCGAACTGTTCCACAGCAGCGGCCGA
>JANODS010000207.1:0-2919 GCA_031412835.1 Acidobacteriota bacterium
GCCCGTCCGATAGACTGCAAACAGCGGTACCCCATACGCCCTGGCTCCCCAAGAGTCGGGGCGTTTTCTTTTGGGGCCGCGAGGAGAATGACCATGCCAAATGTAACCGTACCCCAGGAACTGATCGCGCCCCTCGAGGCCTGCCGCCGTGTGATGGAATTCCACGGCCGTTCCATCGATCTCCATCGACTCTCCGCCAATACCATTTGGCTCAGCCTCACCAATCGCCTTGCCAAACCCGGCAATAACGACCGAGGCATCACCTTCTCAGACCGAGACAACGTCTGGCAAGTCCGCTTCGTCAATCTGCTCGTCGCCGTCGCGCCGCGGGCCGCCGAAGCCCGGTTTCTACAACTCCAATTTCTCTACGAAGCCTTCGGGAAACTCGGCCTGGAACTCGACCGCATCTCTCGACTGCAACCTTACATTGATGGCGATATCGGTTACCTGCCGCTTGCCGACGGCCGCTACGCCGTCATCGACGCCGCCGACTTTCCCGAATGCTCGCAGTACACTTGGCGCCTCAACGCCACTTACGTCCAAACGAAAATCAAACGTCGAGACGTGGCCCTCTACCGGCTCGTTTTCGGCCCCGATCTCCCCCCTCGGGTCAAACCGGTCTACCACGATGGGGATCGCTTGAACTGCCGCCGGGCTAATCTCAATATTCTGAACTGCTCTAACGCTGCCGCCTCCGTTCGAAAGACATCGAAAAAGACGACGTCAGATTACAAGGGAGTCTCCTGGATCAGAGACCAATGTCTTTGGCGCGCCGTCGTCAACAAAGACGGAGTAACCTATCCCCTCGGCGAGTTTCGCTCCGAGTGGGCTGCCGCCAAAGCCTACGACGAACGGGCCCGCGAACTCTTCGGAGAACATGCCTCCGTAAACTTCCCCCGGCCGGGCGAACAGGACGCTCACCGGCCTAAGCCAGCGGATCTGGAGCCGCGCAAGCTTGACTTATCCCTCGCTGCTTAGAAAATGTCCGGTGTGGGATCCCGCCAACAGAGCAATCTGCTCCGGGGTCCCCACTCCCAGAATCCGTCCCCCGGCGCTCCCGCCTTCCGGGCCCATATCCACTACCCAATCGGCCGCCCGAATAACATCCAGGTTATGCTCGATCAGTAAGATCGACCCCCCGTTGTGGATAAGTCGCTGGAAGCTGTCGAGTAACTTACGGATATCATCATAATGTAAGCCCGTCGTCGGCTCGTCAAAAATGAACAACGTCCCTTCCGACGTCGACTGCGCTAAATGGGCCGCTAACTTCACCCGTTGCGCCTCACCGCCAGACAGCGTCGTCGCCGATTGACCCAGTCGCAAATACCCCAAACCAACGTCCGCCAGCACTTGCAAGCGCGCCTTCAGCTTCGGCGTCTCCGCAAAGAATCGCAACCCCTCCATCACCGTCAACTGCAGCACCTGATGGACGTTCAACCCCTTGTACTTCACGTCTAGAATCGCCTGCTTAAACCGCGTCCCCCGGCACTCCTCGCAGACTAACTCGACATCGGCCAGAAACTGCATCTCCACCGTCACCGTCCCGTCCCCCTGGCAGACCTCGCACCGCCCGCCCGGGATGTTGAAGGAAAAGTGACCCGGTGTGTAGCCCCGCCGGTCGCTATCCGGCGTGCTCGCAAACAGCTCCCGCATGATGTCGAACGCCTTCACATAGGTCACCGGATTCGACCGCGGCGTTCGCCCAATTGGGCTCTGGTCCACCAACACAATCTGATTCAGCAGATGGGCCCGCTCCACACTCTTCCAAACTTGCCGCTCCGCCCCCGCAAACTCCTCGCTCTCCTCCTTCGCCGTCTTCCGCGGACCCTGCCGTTCCAACTCCTTCGTTAGCGCCTTAAAGGCCACATCATGCACGAGCGAGCTCTTCCCCGACCCGCTCACCCCCGTCACCACCACCAGCATGTTCAGCGGGATCTCCAGGTCCACGTTCCGCAGGTTGTTGGCCCGTGCCCCCCGCACCGTTACCACCTTCTTCGGGTTCACCGACCGCCGCGCCACCTTCAGCGCCGTCGTCATGTCCCCGTTCAGATACTTCCCCGTCAGCGACTCGCCCCCGTTGGCCACCAGCTTCGCAAACGAGCCCTCAAACGTCACCTTCCCGCCGTGCTCGCCGGCACCCGGCCCCAAGTCCACAATGTGGTCCGCCGCTCGCATCACGTCCGGGTCATGCTCCACCACCAACACCGTGTTGCCTAAGTCCCGCAGCTCATGCAGAATCTTGATCAGCCGCTCCGTGTCCCGTGAGTGCAGCCCAATTGACGGCTCGTCCAGCACATAGCAAGCGCCCACCAGCCGCGAACCCAAACACGTCGCCAACTGGATCCGCTGCGCCTCTCCGCCCGACAGCGTCGCCGAAAGCCGGTCCAGCGTCAGATACTCCAGCCCGACATCGTTCAGAAACTTCAGCCGCTGCTGGATTTCCACCAGCACCTTCCCCGCAATCGTCTGCTCCTCCGGCCCCAGTGCCAAGGCATCAAAAAAGGCATGGGCCTCCGCGATGTTCAGCCGCGTCACCTCGGCCATGTTCTTGCCGCCAATCCGGATGTTCAGCGCTTCCTTCCGCAGCCGCGCCCCGCCGCACTCCTGGCATTCGCTGTAGCCGCGGTAACGGCTCAGAAGCACTCGGATCTGCACCTTGTACTTATGGGCCTCCAGCTCCGGGAAGAACTCGTTCCGCAGGAAGTTCACGAGCAGGTCCCGCTCGTCCCTCCGCAGCTCCATCACCGCCACTTCGCAGCGCACCGCCTTGCTATACCGCTTCACGAACCGGCCCTGCCACTCGTGATACGCCGGCGTCGTCCACGGCATTACCGCCCCCGACAAGATCGAAACCGTCGGATCCGGGATGATCAAGTTCAGGTCGTAGTCCACCACGTTCCCGGGCGTCGTCTCGATCAG
>JANODS010000208.1:0-3839 GCA_031412835.1 Acidobacteriota bacterium
GCGACGTGACGTAGGCCAGCGGCTCCGCTGAGACCGCCGGGTCCTCATGAATCACCACGTCGCTCGTCGTCAGGTTGCGCCTATGGCCCTTGCTGCGAGGGGGGTTGGAGGTTTCTTCGCTCCGGCTGGAGGAGCCCTCCGTGAACCTGATGCAGACGAAAGAGGGAGCATGGAACGTCCAGGCGCTGCTGCGCAGTTCCTCCCAAGCGACCGCGGGCGTGTTGCCGGATTTGGAGGTGCGCGGGGGACGTTTGAATTTCAAGATCGCGGACACGAAGTCGGCTTACTACTTCACGAACGCCGACATCGATTTTTCGGCCGAAAGCGGCGAGCGGGCGTTTGACTTGTGGTTTCGCGGCGAACCGGCCCGTACGGATCGACCGGCGCAGGGGTTCGGCAGGTTTTCGGGGCGAGGCCGCTGGCTGCGCCCGGAAGGGAGCGAAGCGCGGCTGGAAATGGACTACCAATTGGAGCCGTCGGCGGTGGAAGAGTTAGCGACGCTGCTGGCGAGCCGCGATCTCGGTTTGCACGGGATGGTGGAATCTCGGGGACGGTTGGCGGGTCCGGTTTCGGCAATCGAGCTGAGCGGACGGCTAGACCTGAACGACCTCCACTATTGGAGCCAACCGCCGCGACCGAGCCAATGGCGGCTGGGGTACAGGGGGTCTTGGAATCTAGCCGGGCAAAAGTTCCGGGTCGCGACGGAGGCACCGAAAGATGGAGCGCTTCCGTTTCGGGCTTCGGTCGAGTTGAGCTCGTATTTGTCGACGCCCCAGTGGCGGGTGGAATTGCAACCAGAACAGATGCCGCTGGCGCTGGCGGTGGGTTGGCTGCGGCCGGAAGGGGAGCGGTTTAAGGATTTACGCGTCGAGGGAACGTTGAGCGGGTCGGTGTTGATGGCGCATGATCGAACGGCGGAGGGGAAACTGACGGTGGACTCGTTTGCGTTGATGGACAAAGGAGAAGCGGCCATCAAGTCCGCCGTGATTCCGGTGGAAATCGGCGACGGGAAGTTGAAGATGCAGGCCGCCGTCGTCGAGTTCGGAGCCAAGGGGGTAGCGGCTTTGGAGTACGAGTGGAACTGGAGAACCCGCGAAGCGGAGGCGCGATTGCAGGCCAAGCCGTTGAGCATCGAACAAGCGCAGATGTTGGCCGAGTTGGCGGGCGAAAAGCCGCCCCTATTGCGCGAGTTGCGGGGTGGGCAGATCAGAGGCCAGTTGCGGGTCCGTCGCATGGAGGGCGCCGCGCCAGAGTGGACGGGGAGCTTCGGACTCGCCGATACGCAAGTGTCGATCCCGGAGTTGGCCGAGGCGTTGGAGCTGCGGCAGGCAACGGTCGAGTTGAAGGGGGACCGCCTGGCGGCGAAGGGTGTGAAGGCGCGGGTGGGCAAGATCGGATGGGAGGGGGACTACCGTTACGACGCCAGCCAGGCCCGGCCGCACCATTTTGAGGTCAAGCTAGGGCGAGTCGAATCGAGCGAACTGGAGCGGCTGCTCGCTCCGGCGTTGCTACGGGAGCGGAGTTTCGTAGCACGAACGTTGCGGATCGGCGAGGACCTGGTTCCCGAGTGGTTGGCGTCCCGCCGGGCCGAAGGCACGGTTCGAATCGAGTCCCTTGAGATTGGCGAACAGAGCTTGGGCAACGTTCAGACGTCAGTGCAGTGGGACGCGTCAAAGGTTAGCTTGCGGCCCTTGCGATTCAGTTGGAATGGTGGAGAGGTCGGGGGCGAACTGGGGATCAATTTGGAGCGCGCGAAGCCCGCCTACACTTGGCAGGGCAAAGCGACGGGGCTGAATTGGCAAGGCGGAAAAGTGGACGCCACTTGGCTCGCCGAGGCCAGCGGAATGGGCGTGGAGATTGGCCGGAGTGCGAAAGTGAAGGGAGACCTAATCGGAGAGCAGGTTCAGTTTGGGGATTCTTCGGCTAGGCGCTTCGCGGCGAAATTTGGCATTCGGGTGGGGCGTGGCGGACCCATTGTCGATCTGGAAAAGGTGGAAGCCGAAATTGGCGGCGGGAACTGGACGGGCAAGGGGAGCACACAGAAAGACGGTCGTCTGGTGGTGGAACTGACGGGCGACGGACGGGATATGAGGTTGAGCGGACCGCTGTTGCCGCTTGAGCTGCACTAGCGCACCACGGGAAGCACCAGCGTAAACACCGTCCCTTCATTCGGTTGGCTTTGGACGGTCAACGCACCGCCGTGGGCGTCGACGAAGGCCTTGACGCTGGCCAGCCCGAGCCCTGTGCGGTGGTTGTCCGTACGGGTTGTAAAGAAGGGCTCGAAGAGGCGAGCCCGGGTCTCTTCATCGAACCCGTGGCCATTGTCATGGAGCGCAAGAGCAACCCCGGCCGCATGAGGGGCAGTGACTAAGCGGACGCGGCCGGAGTCTCCGAGAGCGGCGCGGGCATTGAGCGTGAGATTGATGAGCGCGTTACGCAGTTGAGCGGCGTCGACGGAGACGGCGAGCGCGGGGGCGGAGTAGTCGGGATAGAAACGGAAGCGACGGCCGAGGAGTTGACGGAGGGAGGGTTCGACCGAAGGAAGCCATTCGTCGAGCGAGATTCGCGTGCGGGTGGGCGGCGATTGCCGAAGGTAGCCAAGGAGTTGGCGGGGAAGCGCGGCGGCCTGTTCGAGCGAGGCGGTGAGATCGGTGGCGGCATCACAGGGGGGGAGTTCGGCGCATTGGGCTTGTAGGAGAGTGAGGACGTTGTTCCAATCGTGAATCAGGTGGGCGGCATGGTTGCCGAGAAGCAGCAGTTTTTCGTTTTCGGCGGAGACGACACTGGGGGGAAGAGCCATTGGACCTATACTACAAGCAGAGTATGTCGAAGGGCCAACTGAGTGCGGATTTTCTGCGCGACTATGTGCGGTCGTCGCGGGTGGAATGGGTAGTGGCGAACGGCGCGGGAGCCTACGCCATGAGCACGGCGGCGGGAGCGAATACGCGGCGGTACCACGGCCTCCTGGTTGCCCCGTGGGGAGAAGGCGGCGAGCGGCACGTTCTTTTGCCGAGGGTGGAAGAGGAGATTTGCATCGAAGGCCGCTGGGTGGAATTAGGCGCGGGCCAATACCCGGGTACGGTCACACCACGTGGGTTCGAGTTCCTGACGGCGTTTTCGGCGGCGCCGGAACCGGAGTGGACTTGGACAATCAATGGAGTTACCGTAACCAAGCGGCTGGAGTTGCTCGAGGGCCCCGACGGGGTGCGCCTGACGTATCAAGCGAGCCAAGTGTGCGCACTGCGGGTGCGGGTATTCACCGCGACCCGAGGCTATCATGCCCTCGGAACCGGGCCCGAAACGCCGCTGCAGTTCGCGATGGCGGACGCTGATTGGGAGCCGGTGGGCGCGTGGTATCGGGACGTGGAGTACCTCGAAGAGTTGGACCGCGGCTTTCCGTTTCGCGAGGATTTGTGGTGCGCCGGCGTCTTTCACGGCGCCACGGATGCCGTGTTTACGGCGTCGTTGGGCGCGTTCGGAGCGCCACGGACGCTATCTGGACCAGCGGCATTCTTGAGCCGCGTGAACGGGCGGTTGACGATAATGGCCGGCTACCCGTGGTTCACCGATTGGGGCCGTGACACGTTTATCGCCATGCCCGGGCTGTTGGTGCAAGCGGGCCTGTTGGCCGAGGCGAAAGAGATCTTCACCGGGTTCCTGGAACATCGGCGGCAAGGGCTGCTGCCGAATCGATTCAGCGACGCCGGGCAGGAACCGGAGTACAACACGGCCGATGCGACGCTGTGGGCGTTCGAGGCGGCGCAGCATTTGTGGGCGGCGGGGGAGACCGAGTGGGTCGAAACGGTGTTCTATCCCATTGGCCGCGAGATCATCGAATG
>JANODS010000209.1:0-5432 GCA_031412835.1 Acidobacteriota bacterium
CCAGCGCTAAAATGGTCAACGTCGGGTTCTTCTCCGAGGCGGTGGAAAACGCTGATCCGTCGACTACAAACAGGTTCTTCACGTCGTGCATTTGGTTGAATCCGTTCAGCGCGCTTCGCTTCGGATCATCGCCCATGCGGCAGGTTCCATGCTCGTGAATCGCGCTGCCGAAATTGTCGAGCCAGCCGCGCTCGAAGGGTAGAATCTCCGCCTTCGCGGCGCGTAGGACTCCTTCAGCCATGTCGTACATCTCGGCGATCATCCTCTTTTCGTTGTCGCCAATGTTGTATTCGATTCGCATGGTCGGCACGCCGTATCGGTCGACCGGCGTCCCCTCCACACTCACTCGGTTCTCCTTCCGCGGCAGGGTTTCGCCATAAGGGTGCATCGCCACCAAGGCCGGATACCGCTTCTTCACGGCACCCTTGAAGCTGAGGCCGAACCCATCCATTTGCTTGGCGAACGCCGCCCCGGGCTGCGACCCCGTGCCCCAGAATTGCGACCCGTATCCACGCAGATAGTCGCGTTTCTTGCCATCGCGATGATTGAAGCGGGGCATATAAATATGTTCGCCGCCAATTCCGTCGTCGTTGAGCGCCTTAGTGCCTAGCAACTCCGGAACGAACCCATACATGTGGAAGCGAACCTGCTCGGTCAGATAGTTCCCGATGACCCCGGAGGTGTTCCCAATCCCGGTCGGGTACTTCGCCGACTTCGAGTTCAGCAGGATCCGCGTGGAATCGATGCAGGAGGCCCCCAACACGATTCGCTTGCCGTGGATCACCCGTTCCTGTTTGGTATACCGGTCAAAGTATTGCACGCCGGATGCCAGGCCGTTATCGCCGAGCAAAATTCGAGCGACTACCGCGTTGTCGACGATCTTCAATCGGCCGGTCTTCTCGGCGGGATCAAGTAGATAATCGGTGGAGTTAAAGAACGCGGAGACATCGCAACCGCGCCCGCAGGCCCCGCAATAGTGACATGCGTTTTGCCCGTTGTGCGGCTTTGTGAGCACCGCTCGGCGGACGTTAACCACGCTGATGCCTTGACGCTTCGCTGCCGATTGCAGGAATTTTTCGCCGCAGCGCAGCGCCGGAGGAGGGAGATGGAACTTAGAACCGGGGAGCGAATCCTGGTCGTCATCCCCGCCGCACACTCCGATTTGTTGCTCCACTTTGTCGTAATACGGCGCGATGTCCTTATAGCGAATCGGCCACGGAATCTCCCAGCCGTCTTTGGCTGGACCTTCAAAATCGACGTCGGAATATCGAAGCGAGACGCGGCCCCAGATATTGGTCTTCCCTCCCCTGCCCCATACCCGAATCAACTCAAAATAGTTCGGTTCCTTCCAGGAATAGGGCTGCTCTTTTTCGTCAAGCCGAATCTTCGGCGGCGCCATTCCCTTCTCGACTCGCTCCCGCCACTGCCAGGGCTTTACGTGGGACCAAAAGTCTTCTTTCCGAAACCGCGTTCCGGCGTCGAGCAGGGTTACGTTCACGCCCTGCCGGGTCAGGTTCCAGGCCGCCATGCCGCCGGCCGCGCCGCTGCCAATCACAATGACATCATGTACTTCGGGCGATTTCTGAATGTACATGGTTATGCTCCGTGCTCCGGGTGGGTACAGCCCTTGAACTCCCTCAGGAACGTGTTCGCGTTCCAGCCTAACTCCTGGGTCAGCCCTTCTTTCGTCCCGTAATAACCGTCGATGGTTAGATCCTTGATCTGCTTAAAGATGCGGTACGGCTCCGTCCCTTTCGTCTTGCTCCAGTCGGTCAGCAGCTCCACCTGATTAATCGCGTCGGCCTTGGCGAAGCCCTGCTTCTTCACCCAAGCTAAGTCCTTCTTCAATTGGGCGCCGAGCTTGGCATTCGTATGCGCCTGGTAGTCGACGAAAAATTGGACGTTCGCATCGGCGGCACCTGGCGTTTCGGATCGAGGGATGATGTGTTCGACGAGTTGTTCGAGAAGCGTCATCTCCTGCTTGTTGAAGAACCGCGCCACTTTGGAAGATGGCTTTTCGAATTGGACGAACCCATGCTGGGAGTGATCCTGTGCTTCGAGGAGCGGCGATGCAACGGCCAATCCTGCCGTCGCTTTGAGTAGGGACCGACGAGTGTTCATAGTCTAAATCAGTATATCTAGTTGCTGTGAGGGATCTGCTCGTTTTGCCTAGCGGTAGTGAAGGCCAACTCGGCTTTCACCGCAATCTGGTGATTTGGGGGGTGGATTTTTGACCTGGACAGGGCGATGACGATTGCCAACGCCGGGAACCCGGCCCAGTATTGCGACGGGCGGGTGGTGGAGGCGGCGAAGGCGTGGGGTAGAATGACGACATCGCCGTGGTAAAGGTGCGGAGGGAGGAACGAGCGCGGTGAGGTCCCTGAGCATTTTGGGACGACGACGCCTGTTACTCATATGAAGATTCTTCTGCCGATCACTTGGACACTCTGGATGGGCTCGATGGGGTGGCTATCGTACATCACCTACCTGATGTGTACAGAACGAACCCAGACGGCGGACTCGATCCGCGCGTTCGGATTGGTGGTGATGCTTTTCGTCTTTTTGGCCGTTGGCGCAATTGGTCCGGCGCTGTGGTGGGCGGGTCGACGCGAGTCGTCGAGCGCGGTCATCGCGATCCTGATCCTCTTGTGCCTGCCAGGGATTGCTATGATTTTTGGCAAGTCGTTGCGCTTCGCGAGCGGGCAAAAGATGGAGTATGATTTGGCCAAGGAGGGCGATTTCGCCGATCCGCAAGCCAAACAAATTGCCGCTGCCATCGTTGCGGACGATGTCCCGGCCCTAAAAGCGCACTTGGCTACCCGCCCGGATTTGAGCAAGCGAGACCGAGCGGATAACTCGCTGCTCGACTTTGCGATCCGGCGATTCCGGTTCATGAAGGGCAACCCGGAGCACATCCGGCTCTTACTAACCGCCGGCGCGAATCCGAATGCTCCGAGCGCCAACAGCGGCCCACCGCCTCTGATGGACATCGGCGAGTTTCCTGAACTCGTGCGTAGCTTAGTTCAGGCCGGGGCCAACATCGAGGTGCTCTCCGACGGAAACCCCGCCGTTCTCCGCTTTACCATGCTCCGGCAATGGGAGTCGGCCATCTATCTTGTGCAAAACGGTGCCCGGCTGGATACGACAACGCCCAACGGTTTGTCGATCGACTATTTCCTCAAGCAGTGGGAAGGCGGCGTGGAAGGGGTGCCGACGGAAGGCTGGGACCGGCTGCGGGCAGCAATCGCAAAGCGCCGGAAGTCAGGAAGCAACTAAAGGCGGCGGTGGAAGAACGGTTGCCCGGCCTCGCGAAGCTTTCCCTCTAACTCTTTTTGATGGGTCGAATCGCGCACCGGGCCGATCAGCAGTCGGAACATGTTATCGATTAGGACCGTTCGGAGCGGGAGCGCATCCTGGACCAGCTTGGAACGGAGGGGCGCGAGGTCGGATTCCGCGCCGGCCGCCACCTGAAGATAGAGTTGCGGACCGACGAGCGAAGCCACGACAGGAGCCTGTGCCGGAGCGGGCAGCGGCGAAATTTTCGCGCGTTGGATGGGCGCGGACGGTGCCTCCACAATTACCGGGGGCGGGATCACGGCGGGCCTCGCCTTCTCCGTTCGGATTCCGGTCACGGAGCGCCCCGCAAGGTACGACAGGCACGCGATCAGACCCATCATCAGCGTCATGCCCATGACGATGGTGACGAGTTTGCGATTGGCCAACGCGAGTTCGTAGCTGGCGGCTTCCGGATTGGGTAGGTGAGAGTCTCCCATATACAGAGAGGATCGGCTTTATAGGGCTAAAGCTTTAGAGTGTTAAAATTCAATACGTGGATTTATTTGACGAAATCGTAAGGTTGCGGAAGCTGGGCCAGAAGTGCGCCTTGGCGACGATCGTGCAGGTGAACGGGTCCATTCCGAGCTACGAAAGCGCCAAACTGTTGGTTCGCGAAGACGGTTCGATGGCCGGAACCATTGGCGGCGGCTGCGTGGAAGCCGAGGTCTGGAACGCAGCCCGCGAGGTGATCTCGACAGAAAAACCCCGGCAGATGAAATTCTCGCTGGGCCAGGACGCTGCTTACGACAACGGATTGATTTGCGGAGGCCAGTTGGAAGTATTTATCGAAGCGATTGTGCCGCAGCCCCGCACCTACATTTTCGGCGCTGGACATATCTCGAAGAGCTTGGCCAAAGCCGCTGGCATGGCGGGATTCGCAGTTACCGTTATCGATAACCGCGAGAATTACGCCAATCGAGAGCGGTTTCCAGAAGCCGACGAGGTAATCGCGGCAGAGTACGAGGAAGTTTTTCCGAACTTAGTGGTTACCGACACCAGTTACATCGTCATCGTCACCCGGGGGCATCGAGATGATATGCGGGTGCTCGAGTGGGCGGCTGGAACGAACGCGCGTTACTTAGCGATGATCGGGAGCAAGCGCAAGGTAATCGGTGTGATCGAGGAGTTGGCCAAAGTCGGATTTCCGGCTGCGGCGCTCGAACGGCTTTTTGCCCCGATGGGCTTCGACATCGGCGCGATTACTCCCGAGGAGATCGCGATTTCGGTGGTCGCGGAGATGATCGCCGTGCGCCGCAATCCGGACACGGGTTGGAAGGCGCTATCGAAGACCGCGGCCGGGTACCACAAGGTGCAAGAGCTCGCCCGGTGAACCTGACGGCGGTGGTTTTAGCAGCGGGAGCGTCCCGTCGGATGGGCTTCCCGAAGACTCAATTGCTCTGGAAAGGGGAGACATACCTGGGTCGATTGGTTCGCATCCTCGGAGCCTTAGCCCCGGTAACGGTGGTTTTGCGGGAAGATTTGCCCGTGCCAGGCGCGCGCGTCTTGGTGAATCCAGATCCAGAACGAGGCATGTTGAGTTCGTTGCAAATCGGCATGGCCGAAGCGCCGGGCCCGGTGGTGTTCACACCGGTCGATTTCGGCCACGTGCGGGAAGAGACGGTGCAGGGGCTGGTGGCGGCCTACCGAGGACAGCCCGTATTCAATCCGCAGTTCGATGACCGACGCGGACATCCAACAATCATTAGCGCGGAAACTGTGCGTGGCCTACTGGCGATGCCGCCGACCGGGAATCCAAAGGACCTATTGCGGACGTTGGAGCCGGGGTGGTTTGCGTGCTCCGATCCCGGGATATTGCGGGATGTGGACGACCCCGAGACGTATCGGAAGGTGGTGGCGGAGCTATGAAAAAACGAGTTTTGTGGATTGCGGTGGCGATCTTGGTGGGGTTGCCGTTGGCGGCCCCGTTTTTGAAGGCCGACCGATTTGCTCCCGCGATCACGGCGAGTTTGGAACGGGCACTCCAGCGAAGGGTGGAAGTGGGCGAGGTGCGGATGCACCTTCTGACCGGACCCGGATTTACGCTGAGCGACGTGGTGATTCATGAGGACCCGGCGGTCTCAGCGGAGCCGCTGGCC
>JANODS010000210.1:0-3676 GCA_031412835.1 Acidobacteriota bacterium
GCGCAGCCCGAACCCGGGTCGGAAAGAATCCGTGTCCGTCCCCCGTAGTTCGGCGACCCGGTGATATTCTGATTGCCGCCGCCACCTTGGTAAGAAACACCAATCGTGTACGCACCGCCCGTGTTCGCCGACCAAACGCCCGAAAGCCTCCAATCGTTCGTTAACCACTTCACCGCCCGCAAACCCATGCCGTCCCCTCGTTTCGTACCCGGGATCTCCCAAACAAAATTGCCCTTGAAAGTGTGGCGAGTTCCCACGAAGTCACCCAGCAGTCGGTCCTGATCTTTTTGGTCCGGCCGTTCGGAGAAGCTGCCGTCGGCCTTGTGTTGCAGTCGGGCGGTGGTACTGCCCCGCTGAGAAAGCAAAACCGTATCATTCAGTCCAAATGCCAAGCCCCGGGCAAACCGCCGCGTGATAGAAAGCTCAAGCGTGTGCGCGACCAGCCAACCGCGGGGCATCGCCTGTGTAATGCCGCTAAAACCCCGAAAGGCCCGCATCTGATCGGTCGGGACTACCGCCCCCCCGGGCAAGGCGTTTGTCTGCGTCCCATCCTGATTCTCCGGCAAAAACGCGGAGCCATAATCGACCGCGTTAATGTCTACGTTCTCCACCAGATTGTAGGCACGCTCACCCGTGTACGCCATGTCCAACACGATCAACTGCGGCAACATAAACTGCACCCCGGAGTTCCACTGCCAGGTGGCCGGAAGCCCGCTCTTGTACTGATAAACAGAGAGCGAAGGAGGAGCCTCTGTCCTCAAACCGCCCCCGAGCGATTGCAGCCCCGCGTAACGCAAAGTAAGGTTCTGGATCGTCGGCGGATTCTGAATCTGACCAAAAATCGAGTTACCGGCTGGCCGGTCGTAGAACAAGCCGCCCCCGCCGCGCAGCACAATGGTCTGCCGACCGGTCACGTCGAAAGCCATGCCGAACCGCGGAGCGGGGCGAAGTAGCGGCCACTCATAGGTGGTCTTCGCGATGCCATTCCCCGACAGGAAAAGCCCGTTGGTGGCACTACCCGTTCCGGGAACCAGCGTGCCAATCGCAACGACACTGTTCGGTCCCAGCAGTTGCCCGGTCCGAGGATCCCGCGCCTGACGGTTGGTTCCAGTACAAGGCGAATTCCCAACGCATCCGGGCAAATAGAGGAGCGGAGCCTGCCCCGCCGCCCACTTCTCGGGCAGAAAATTCGACGCCTGTCCCAGCTTGTCGTACTGCGGTTGCTGCCGCACCAAACGAATCCCAAAATCCAGCGTTAAGCGGTTCGACACCTTCCAGTTATCCTGCACATACCCCTCGGTATTGTTGTAGATCAAGCTGCCCTCCACATACCGGGAGAACTGGTTGTACGAAGTGAAAACGCCCAGCGCCGCGTTAGCGAATCCAAAGCCGGAATCCAGAGGATTATTCGCATCATTGCCGAAATTGATATTGCCCGCCCATCCCTGCCGCTGCTGCGCCTTAAAGCTGTGCGTGTTATAAAAACCCGTCTTCAGCGTGTGCCGACCCCGGATCTTCGTCAGGCTGATCGAAAGATCCTGCGAACGATTAATGTTGAGGTAGCCGGGGAACGGAAAGTTCGGCGGAGCGTTGCCGATTCGGCCCCCCCACCCAAACGCCGGCACCATCCGCAAACGAGTCCCGTCCCATATCGCTGGCTTCAGCGATTGAAACGCTTGGTAGGCATAGTATTCCGGGTTGATCACCCCCGCATCCGGGAATAGTGACGGCAGCGCACCCAGCCCGGCCTTGTCGAGGTTGGCCTTCTCGCTCGTCGGCAGGCCGTTCTCGCAGAAGGTTGGCCCAGTGCCCCCTTGCGCCAGCACGCAGCCCGCCAGTTCGTTCTGCGAACGGCCGTATGTGCCTTCCATAAACGTGGTCGGGTTGATGCTGTAATTGATCGTCGTCGCCAGCAGCGTGATGAACGGATGGTACTGCGTCGAATCGTTGAAGCCCGGCAAGTTACCAATAATGGGCGGGTTCGGCTGCCGCCAGCCGCTCATCTTGAAGGAGCCACGCAGCTTGTCCCAAGGCTGGTAGTCGATCCGCACCACCGGCTGCTGCGACATCAGCGACTGGTTCGGTCGCGTCCCCTCGTAGTTATAGCCCACCCCTGGCACGTCCACGTTGGGCATCGGATATAGATTCAGGATCTGCTGGCCGGTCGAATAAAGCCGGTTCTGCGGGATCTTCCCGACCACCCCTCCGTCCTGGAAACAGCCCGCCTGATTCGCCGCCGAACACGCCCCCGATAGAAGCGGGTCCTTTATGTACGGGAATCGGTTGCCGTTATTGTCTACGGTCCGAGAAAAGTCACCGGCCCGTTCAAGCGCGGTGGGGAACCGGTAGCGCACGACCGATCCGCCTGTCTGGCGCGGCGAATACTCGTGGGCATAAAAGAAGAACAGCTTGTTCTGTCGGCCCGGCCGTCCAATCGGCCCGCCGATGGAATACCCAAGGTCCTTATCGTCCACCCGGCCCTTCGGATCGCCGTTCAGCTTAGCCACCTGGCCGATCGCGTTCCACTTCGAACGGCGCATCACCACGTACGTTGAGCCGTGAAACTGGTTGGTGCCGCTCTTGGTCACGGCGCTGATCTGCAACCCGCTGGACCGGCCATATTCGGCCTGATAGTTCGATACCAGCATCTTCACTTCGGCGATCGATTCAACGTTCATCTGCAGCAGAATCCCGTTGTTCCCCGTATCCATCGTCGAAACCCCGTCCATCATGATGTTGTTATTGCTCCCCCCGGTGGAGGCGCGATCACCAATCCGGCTCGTGCCGCTCACCCCGGGCGCCAGCGAGGCCAGCGCGGTGAAACTCCGGTTCGCAATCGGCAGGTTCTGCACCGCCGACGGGGTCACGGCGAAAGATCGTTCGGCGCTCTGCGTCTGAAGCTGCGCCGATTCGGCGCTTACAGTAATGCTCTCGGTCACCGCGCCCACTTCCAGCGTAAGAACGCCCAGGCTGCTCTGGTCGCCGGCACTAACCGCCACGCCCGGTCGCCGCATGGCCTTGAAGCCTTTCAGGCTGATTTCCAGCGTATAGGTGCCCGGCGGAATATTTGGGATCACGAAGTCGCCATTGGCCGACGAGATAACGCTGGGCAGCCGCGTGCCGCGCCCTTCACTAAGCAGGCTGGCGGTAGCCCCCACCACGGCGGCCCCTTGCCCATCACGAACGCTCCCCGACAAAGTGCCCGTGGTTAGCTGGGCGTATGCCATGGAACTTAGCCCACTAAGAATCAAAGACACAACAAGAGCGACACGCAACTGTGCTTTCATGCTACGAGAGTTCCCCATTTGTCAACGAAGACGGCGCTGACTCCGAACGGCTACCGCCGACTATATTACATTTTCCTTTTTCGGTCAATGAAGCCAGCCAAGATGACAACGTCGCGCGGGAATGCCCTTTTGCGGAGGCTGGTGAGCACGGCGGTTTCGTCCGGCGATGCCCCTACTTACAACGAAAGCGACGGTGCGCCACCAGCCCAGGAAGAGAGACGTGCGTAAGCCTTCCACGGCGAGACCAGGCGGACTCAACCCTGCGCGCGAACCCGCGCGTGCCCTCGTCAGCGCACGATGCCAACCTATCGCGACTCCAAACTGCGACGAACCTCCTCCGCCTCGCGGAAAGCCTTCTCCGCCGCCTTACCGAAGGCGTACCATACGAT
>JANODS010000211.1:0-1716 GCA_031412835.1 Acidobacteriota bacterium
GGGCCTTTCGCATCTACTGGGCTCCCGAAAAACTCCCTCCTACCAGCGAAATTCCTGTCATCGAGCCCCACCCGCCCCGTCCTCTCGCCCTCCCCCCCCTCCCCCTAATCATCCAACACATCCAAGCCGACGGCCACCACCTCCCCACCTCCCGCATCGCTCACCTCCACGCCGGCCTCTGGGCCCACCCCCGTCGCCACTTCGCCATTCTCACCGGCCTTTCCGGTGCCGGCAAAACCCTCCTCGCCCAGCGCTACGCCGAAGCCCTCGCCGGTCGCCTCCTCGTCGTCCCCGTCCAACCCGCTTGGCACGACCCCAGCTCCCTCCTCGGCTACCACAACCCCCTCCACAGCGGCTCCTACGCCACCACCCCCTTTCTCGAATTCCTCATCAGCGCCTCCGAAGATCCCGCCCGTCCCCACGTCGCCATCCTCGACGAAATGAACCTCTCCCACCCCGAACAGTATCTCGCCCCGCTCCTCTCCTGCATGGAAACCGGCCAACCCATCGACCTTCATCAGGAAGCTGAACTCTTCGACGGCATCCCCGATTCCCTGCCATACCCCTCCAATCTCGTCCTCATCGGCACCGTCAACATGGACGAAACCACCCACGGCCTCTCCGACAAAGTCCTCGACCGCGCCTTCGTCATGGAGTTCTGGAACGTCGATCTCGAACACTATCCCCGCTGGAACCGCCTCACTCTCTCCCCTGATCGGACCGCCCAGACCCGATCCCTCCTCGCTGACCTCATGCTCGCCCTCGCGCCCTCCCGCCTCCACTTCGGCTGGCGCGTCGTCGACGACGTCCTCGACTTCCTCTCCCACACCCAACAAGACGGCGACCTCCTCCCCTTCTCGGACGCCCTCGACTCCGTCATCCTCTCGAAGGTCCTTCCCAAACTCCGCGGGGAAGACTCGCCAGCCTTTCGCAAGGCTCTCGACGATTGTGCCGCCCTCCTGCCCAGCGGCACCTTCCCCCACTCCATCGCCAAAATCGAAAAACTCCGCGCCGACTTACGCCGTACCGGCATCGCCCATTTCTGGCGATAACACAGTCCATGGACTTACTCTGGCAACTTACTAACGGACCCCTCCAGGTCGCCCACCCCTCGCCCGCCGTCAACTCCGGCTTCCTCGAGCGGCGCTGCTGCCACTTCCAACTCCCCTCCCCCGCGTGGAAACTCCGCATCGACGACGCCCCGCTTCCCGCCGGCACCTGGACCCCCGGCTTCTATGCCGGCGAAGTCACCGCTGAACTCCTGAATCCCCTCGGCCAGCGCCAAGCCCTCTACCTCTTTGACGTCTCACCGGACCCCACCAAACTCGGACGCGACATCTTCGCCCAAATCATCGCCGATCTCCGCGCCGCCGATCCCGAACTTCTCCTCGGTCTCGAACCCGCCACCGCTTCCCTCGGCGCCACCGGAACCAACGAAGATCCCTGGGTCGCCTTCGCTCGCCTCCGCCGTCACGTGCCCGCTTTCCTCTCCGCCTTGGTGCCCCTCCGCCAGTTCCCCCGCCATGTCCTCCACGCACAACGCCAATGGCGAACCTCCGCCCAAGTCCGCCGTGTCGACCGGCTCACCGTCCTGTCCGCCTCCCGCGGAACCGCCCTTTCGCTTTCCGTCCCGTCCGCTCAAGAAAGTCTCGATTCCGCGGCCAACCGCGCCATCGCCAAAATAACCGCCGTTCTCGCCCATCGAGCCCGGTCACT
>JANODS010000212.1:0-2001 GCA_031412835.1 Acidobacteriota bacterium
GACATGATCGGCTCCTCCCCCGGCATGGTCGAAATCTATAAGACTCTCGCCCAGGTCGCCCCCACTGAAGCCACCGTCCTCATCGAAGGCGAAACCGGCACCGGTAAAGAGCTCATCGCCCGCATGATCCATCGCCACTCCCGGCGCTCCGACAAGCCCTTCGTCCCCGTCGACTGCGGCTCCATCCCCCCTTCCCTGCTCGAAAGCGAACTCTTCGGTGCACTCAAAGGAGCCTTTACCGGAGCCGACCGCGACCGCGTCGGCGTCTTCGAAGCCGCCCACACCGGCACCGTCTTCCTCGACGAAATCGGCGACATCGACGTCAACTTCCAAGCCAAACTCCTCCGTGTCCTCCAGGAAAAAGAGATTCGTCCCCTCGGTGCCTCCCGAGCCAAATCCATCGACGTCCGCGTCGTCGCCGCCACCAATAAGAACGTCCGCCAGCTCGTCGAAGACGGCAAGTTCCGCGAAGACCTCTGGTTCCGCCTCGACGTCGTCAAGGTCGAACTCCCCCCTCTACGCGAACGCACCGGCGACCTCCCCCTCCTCGTCCAGAAGTTCCAGGACCGCTACAACGAACGCTACGCCCGCCAGTCCGTCACCACTAAGTCCGGCCTCGCCGCCCTCGACTCTTACACGTGGCCCGGCAACGTCCGCCAACTCCAGCACATGATGGAACGCCTCGTCATCCTTGCCCCCCAGGGCCGCATCGACGAAGCCGCCGTCCGCGAAGCCATCGCCGACGCCGAAGGCCGCGACGCCCCCGTCGAGACCCTCGAAGACGCCAAGGCCGAGCAGATCAAGAAGGTCCTCGCCGCCGCCAACGGCAACAAGTCCAAGGCCGCCAAAATCCTCGGCATCGAGCGCAAAACCCTCTACCGCCTCATCGACCGCTTCCAACTGTAGCCAGCCAGTCGAACACCCGCTCCTGCGTCTCCCGCCGGAACCGGTTGAAGTCCCGCGGCACCTCCACCGTCAGCCCCGGCCGAGCCAGCCCCTTCGTAACGGCTGCCACGTCCGCCGCCCGCACATAACGGTCCAGCTCCGGCGCGATCAGCAACACCGGCCGCCGTCCCGTCAGCCTTACCGCCGCATCAAAGTCGAACGGGCTCTGTGCCGGCCGGTCCACATAGAAGCCCAACTTCGGCATCAGTCCATGCAGGTGCGAGTAGTGCCGAATCCCCTCCACGCCCCGGTCCGCCGTCGCCGCCCGCAACACGTCAAACCCGCTCACCACCGCCAACCCCTTCACCCGTTCATCCAAAGCCGCCGTCAACAAAGCCACCTTCCCCCCCAACGAATACCCCATCAAATACACCGCCCCCCCGTCCACGCCGTCCACCTGTCCCAACGCCTCCACCGCCGCCCGCGTGTCCGCGACCATCTTCCCCATCAGCGACCACTTCGGGTACCGCCCATAGAACTCCTTGGCCTCCAGCACCCGCGCTCCAAACCCAATCTGGTCAAAGGCCAGCACCGCAAACCCACGCTTCACCAAGCTCGGGATCGATGGCCGCTGGTCCAGCCGAGAGTCGTTACCCGTCGACGTCCACGGAGCCGCTATCGACCATCCCCCCTGGTAGCTATACCCATGCAGCCACACCACCACCGGAACCTTTCCCGGCCCCTTCGCCTCCGGCAAAAACAGGTCCCCCTTCAGCCCGTCCCCGAACGGGATCTCGGTCCATCGCATCCCCTCCTTCTTGATCCGGTCTCTTACATCCGCATCCGCCGAAGGCCGCCGCAACACCTTCCCGACCCAACTCTCCACGCCACTTACTTCCAGCGGCAGCCGCCGTAGCTGTAAGTTACTAACTCCCGCCGGCTCCTCGCCCAAAGCCCATTGAATCTGCTCCCGGTCGCCCAGCTTACCAACCGTCTCCGCCCTCGCCCCCGTCAACTTCCGCCACTCCTCGAAGTCATACCCATGCACCCACGTCTCCATCTTCGGTCGTACCCGCCGGCCAAACACGGACTCAAAGAAGTCCACGAAGTTCTCCA
>JANODS010000213.1:0-1001 GCA_031412835.1 Acidobacteriota bacterium
CTGAAAATCCCCCTCCTCGGCGACGCCCTCCGCAAAGCCGAAACCGCCCGTTTTGCCCGCGCCATGGGCACGCTGATTGCCAACTCCGTCCCCCTCGTTCAGTCCCTGAACATCGCCGGTGCCATTCTCAATAACAAGCGCATCGCCACCGCCATCGAGCCCATCGCCCTCGGCGTCAAACGCGGCGAAGGCCTCGCCGTCCCCGTGCGCCGCGCCGCCGTCTTCCCGTCGCTGGCCGCCCACCTGTTGAGCGTTGGCGAAGAAACTGGCAAACTCGATCAAATGTTCCTGCGCATAGCGGACGTCTTTGAAGAAGAAACCAAGTCCGCCATCAAGCGCTTCACAAGCTTATTTGAACCGATGATCATCCTGGTGATGGGTATCCTGATCGGCGCTCTCGTGCTCAGCATGTTACTCGCCATCACCAGCATTAACGATGTCGCGGTGTAGGAGTAGAACTATGCAGAGAAGAAGAAGAACCCAGTCCGGCGTCACCCTCATTGAAATGCTCGTCGTGGTGACGATCATCGCGCTCTTCGTTGCCGTCGTCGGACCCAAAATGCTCAAACGAGCCGATGGTGCCCGCGTCACCGCCGCCCGCCAACAGATCAACGCCTTCGGCACCGCGCTGGGGGCATACAAGCTCGACACCGGTACCTACCCCTCCTCCGAACAGGGCCTCGCCGCCCTCAAGACCCGGCCGGAAAACGTCATGAACTGGCAGGGGCCCTACATGCAGGAAATCCAGACCGACCCCTGGCAGAAGCCCTACATCTACACCTTCCCCGGCGAGCACGGCGACGAGCCGGACATCATCTGTCTCGGTGCCGACGGCGTCCCCGGTGGAACCGATATCAACGCAGACGTCGTGAGCTGGAAAACCAAGTGAACCGCCGGGCGCAGCGTGGCGTAACGCTACTCGAGATGATGATCGTCACCGCCCTCATCGCGGTCGTGATCGGGATCACCTTCCCCGCCATCAACTCGGGTATCGATTCGCT
>JANODS010000214.1:0-1719 GCA_031412835.1 Acidobacteriota bacterium
CAAAGTCCCCACCCGTCGCCCCGCCAACTCGCCAATCCCCACCATCCCCATCATCCCCTCCACGTCCCCCACCCGCCCCCGCATGTTCAACCCAAACTCCACATTCCCCCGCACGTCCCTATGCGGAAACAGCAGCGGCTTCTGAAACACCATCGCCACCTCCCGCTTCTCCGCCTCGACGCCGCCCACATCCTCTCCGTCAAACAGCACCCGCCCCGCCGCCGGATGCAACCCCGCCAACACTTTCAACAACGTCGTCTTCCCACACCCCGATGGCCCCAACACCGCCGTCATCTCCCCCGCTCGAAACTCGGCCGTTACCCCCCGCAGCACCGGGCTCCCATACCCCGCGTTCACCTCCAACACCTCCACCCGCGTCATGGCTTCAACAACACTTCGGCCCGCCAAGCCTTCTCAAACTTCACCAGCTCATCCGCATCCGGCTCCGGCAAAAAATGCTTCCGCAAAACGTCCAACGGCAACGTCGCCACCCCCCGTTCCAACCCAGCCGGCTCCCCCTTCTGCGGAAACGAATTCCCCAGCGTCTTGGCCATATCGAACACCCGCTCGAACGAAGTCAAATCCCGAATCAGCGTCAACCCCGCCTCCCGGTCATTCGCATTAAACGGCACCGCCAAATAGTTGTAGTTCCCAATCGTCCCACTCTCAAAAACAAACGTCCTCACCGTCCCCGGAAACGCCCCCCGAGCAATCCGCTCACTCGCAAAGCTCGGCCCATAGCTCATCGCAAAATCAATCTCGTTGTTAGCAAACAGCCGATCCACCTCCGCCACCGTCCCAGGATACGTCTCGCCTTTCTTCCACAGGTAAGGCTTCATCTCCCGCAGATCCGCCAAGCCCCCCTCGAACCCTTTTGCCAGCAAAAAATGCCGCGTAAACACACTCCCCGAGAACTCCGGCGGTGCCGGATAAGTGAACCGCCCCGGATGCGCCTTCACCCAAGCCTTAAGCCCCTCCAACGTACGCGGCGGCTCCGCAAACCGCGCCGTGTCCCACGCCATCACAAACTGCGCCGATTGCCACGGCGTCTCCAGCCCCTCAATCGGCGTCCCAAAGTCTTTCTCATACGCCGCCTCCGGATACAACCGCGGCATCACAATCGGCCCCCACAACACCCCCGCCCGCTTCGCCGCCCGAAAGTTCTCTCCGTTGATCCAAACCACGTCCACCGACCCCCCGCTCACCTTCCCCGCCCCCTTCTCCGTAACAAGCTTACTCACCATCTCCCCCGTATGCCCATACGGCACGATCCGCAGCTCCAAGCCATATTTCGCCCGCACCTGCTCCCGCACCGTCGTCTCAAAATACCGGTTCCGTGCCTCGTCCCCCGCCCACATCGCAAAGCTCACCTCCCGCGCCTTCCCGCACCCCGCCATCAGCAAAACTATTCCCAGCCACGCTCGACCCATAAAGAAAGCATAACCGGAGCCCCCAGAAACACGAGCGCCACCGCCGCCGCCACTGCCTCGTCCCCGCTTCTCTGATACCCCACCAGCGCCATCGGCAACGTCAACACCCGCCCCCCGCCAATCAGCGCCGTCAACACATACTGGCTCCAAGAAATGACAAACGCGAATGCCGCCCCCGTCGCAATGCCCGGCAGCAGCGCCGGACCCTTCACGTACCGCCAAACCTGCCACCCATTCGCCCCCAGCGTCCGCGCCTGTGCCGCCAAGTCTTCGTCAAATCGCGACAAAC
>JANODS010000215.1:0-1515 GCA_031412835.1 Acidobacteriota bacterium
TTCTGCAACAGCACTTCGAGCAAGAGTTGCGGGTTTGCTACATGAAGGGCCGGTCCAATTATGCTTGCCGGCAACGAATCTACGACGCCGAGAAAGAGCCGGTGTTGACGGGTCTCGAAGAGGTGGCGGATTTCCAGATCATCCGCGAGTGGGAGAAGACGTCCGAGCACGGCGACCGGGCCGAGATTAAGACGCTGCCGGAGTCAAGTTCGGCGTGGACGAAGGTGGACGCGCGACGCGACCTTTGCACGGGCCAGAAGTGCCAACAGTTTGATCGGTGCTTCATCACACAGATGCAGCGGCGGGCGGCGGAGAGCGACATCATCATCGTGAACCATCACCTGTTCTTCGCCGATTTGGCGATTAAGGAAGGCGAGTTTGGGAGCATCATTCCGGAATACGAAGCGGTGGTGTTCGATGAAGCTCACGAGATCGAGGACGTGGCCGGGCAGTACTTCGGCCTGTCGGTGAGCAACTTGCAGTTCGGGGAGATTCGGCGGGATATTACCGGGTTGTGTCGGCGGAAAGAGATGGGCCGGCCGGAGCTGGACCGCATGTTGGGGGGCATGGAGGAAACGGCGAATTTCTTCTTCTCTCTGTTTCCACCTCAAGATGGACGGCGCGGGTTTGCCGACCACGCGCAGTTTCGGGAGCGCAATGCGGACGCTTACGTGGACGTGCTCAGCGCGTTGGAAGCGGTGCATGTGCAGTTGCAGCTTTTGAAGGAGAACCTGGGCGAGGTGATCCCGCTGGCGACGCGAGTAAGGGGGCTGGCGGATAACCTGAAGAGTTGGATGGAAGCCGGGGTGGCGCATTTTGTCTACTGGATTGAACGGCGGAATCGAGCGATCTTTTTGCAGGCCACGCCGATTGATGTCTCGGGGCTGTTGACGGAGAAGCTGTTCGATAAGGTGCCTTCGGTGACGTTGACGAGCGCGACACTGGCGGTGGCCGGCGGGTTCGATTTTTTGCAGCAACGGTTGGGGATCTCCTACGCGCGGCAATTGATTGTAAGTAGCCCGTTTCAATACCCGGAGCAGGCGTTGCTGTACGTGCCGCAACATCTGCCGGACCCGCGGAGCTTGGACTTCATGCCACGGGCGGCGGAAGAGATTGTGAAGCTGCTTGAGTGCAGTCAGGGGCGGGCGTTCGTGCTGTGTACGAGTTACTCGGCGATGCGGCAGTTGTACGACCGCGTGTCGCTCGACATCCTGTTTCCGACGCTGCTTCAAGGCACCGGGCCGCGAAGCGCGCTGCTGGAAGAGTTTCGGCGGACGAAGAACTGCGTGCTGTTTGCGACGTCGTCGTTTTGGCAGGGCGTGGACGTGCAGGGCGAGCAGTTGAGCTGCGTGATCATCGACAAGCTGCCGTTTGCGGTGCCGTCGGATCCGGTGGTGGCGGCGCGGACGGACGCCATCAAGAAAGCCGGCGGCGAACCGTTCCGCGACTATCAAATTCCGCAGGCGGCGATCGCGCTGAAGCAAGGCTTCGGGCGGCTGATTCGGAGCCGGACCG
>JANODS010000216.1:0-4745 GCA_031412835.1 Acidobacteriota bacterium
TCGCCGCGTTCCGTGTTTCGGCCGATGGTGCCCACCGTGCCGACGCGCGGGGTCAACAGCGCTCGCGTTACCGTGGGTGCGAAGTCGATGGCGCGCCGTTGGTCGCCGCCATTTCGCAGTAGGGTTCCGGGCAGGTCAAGCAACCGATTGTTGTTATTCCCAACCAGGTTGTCGGTGCCGGAATAGAGCGTGTAGGGGCGTCCGCTGTTCATCGTTACGATCCCTTGGACAGACCACCCGCCGAGCAGCCGATTCGGTTTCATCCACGGTAGTTCATAAGAAAAAGAGACGTTCGCCAGATGACGAACATCGACGTCGCCGGGCCCGTAGTTGAGCCGAGTGTTTCGTTCGTCCAGCGCCAGAATGCCGCGGTCCAGGTTCTGGTTTCCACCCGGAATATCGCTCACGGTGTCGAGCGCTTTGGAGTAAGTGTAGTTGCCGCGCATCACGATGCCATTCCGTTGCCACGTCAGGCTGGTCTGCATGCCGTGATAATTCGAACGCGCGGAGGTATCAAGCAGATTGACGACCCCGACCGTCGGATCCGGCCGCAAGTTCTGAGCTAGGCCGTCACCGCCATTCGGCCGCAGGGTCTGCGGCAGGCGCATCGCGATGGTCCCGATGTAGCCCACGCTCAGGGTGGTCTGCGGGTTGAAAAGCTCCCGTTCGTAGTTCAGCGTCAGATGCTGCGAGTAAGGGTTCCGCATGTTCGTGCCCGGGCGGACGAGACCGCTTGGTATGCCTGCCGCGGCACCGTCGAGCAGATTCGGGAATCGCGGCGCGGCGTTGGCGAGAGACGTGATCAGTGGAGGGTTAAACCGGGTCAGCCCGACGAAGACTAGCTCCAGAACGTTGTAGTAGACGCCGTACCCGCCACGCACAACGCTCTTGCCGTTGCGGTCCGCCTTCCACGCGAAGCCGAAGCGCGGGGCCACATTATTCGGGTCGTTATTGAAGCGATATTTCTCGGCGATCAACCCGTTCACCTCGCGCGGCACGCTGTTGTATTCATAGCGGACCCCGAGATTCAGCGTAAGCCGGGAGTGCACTTGCCAGTCGTCCTGGAAGTACGTATTGATCTCTGACGCCCGCAGGCCGATGTAGGGCTGGCCGACGTTTCGCGTGTACGCCGCCGGTCGCCCCGCCAGGAAATCAGTAACGTTGTTGAACCGCAGCGAGCCATTGAATTGCGCGTTGATCACGCCGTTGTTCAACTGCAACCGCCGCAACGCAGCGCCCATTTTCAGAGTGTGCCGACCCTTCACGATCGTCAGGTCATCGGTGTATTGAAAATTATTCTGCGCCGTTACGCGGCCCAAAAAGCTTTGATAGCCCAATGAGGTGAGTCCGTTCACCGTCAGAAAACCAAGCTGTCCGTTAATCGCCGGATCGCCCAGCAGGACGTTCTCTTTGAATGTGTCCACGATTCGGAACCGGGTATAGTTGAACCGCGCTTCGTTCACGACGGTCGCCTTCGGCGTCCAAATATGGTGCAGGGAGTGCCCTTGCGAACCAGTTCCGACGTTCGATTCGCTCAGTGCCGCGCCGCCTTTATTGACGTTGTCCGAAGTGAGATAAGTTGACCGCGCAAAAAGGCGCTGCGTCAAAGATACGTTCACGTCCGCACGCACGAGGAAGGTCTGCATGAAGCCGCCTTGCGGCAGGTTCCCGCGGAACAGATTCGTCCCCGGCAGGTTCGGTTCAGGGTATCGGGCCACCAGCGGACGAACGGACGCCACCGCCATTGCCCGTTGCTCCGGTCGCAGCGTCTGAATCGTCGTCGCCGTCGATTGGATCCGGTTGAATCCTTCCCAATTGCCGAAGATAAAGGCTTTGTCCTTCTTGATTGGCCCGCCCGCTTGGCCGCCGAAGAAGTTGAACTTCAGCGGGGGCTTTGTCAGATCGAATGCGTTCCGCGCCGCCAGCGCCTCATTGCGCCAGTATTCGTAAAAGGCCCCATGCCAATCGTTGCCGCCTTTTTTCGTCACAAGGCTAATGATCGAACCGTTCTGCCGCCCGTATTCTGCCTTGAAGTTGTGCGTAATCACCTGCATCCCTTCGATCGACTCCGAAGGAATCAATTGCTCGCTGACCCCTCGGCCCATCATCAGGCCACCCTCAATCTCGTTGTAGTCGTTTGAATCGATCAAGTAATTGTTGTTCCGATTCCGCGCTCCAGCCACGGCGAATGGCCGGTGGGCGGCCGTCGATGGTGTCACGGCCGGAGTCAACCGAGCCTGCGTCCGAAAGCTACGGCCCTCGCCAGACATCGCCATCGGCAGGTCGGTCATCTGCAATTGCCCGAAATTCTTTCCTTCGCCCGCGCTGTCCACTGTCAGCGCGCTCATCGCTTCAGCCGACACGGTCACTTCCTGCTTCGTCGACTCCGGCTGCAACACCGCTCGTAGATCGCGAGTCTGCCCAACCACCAGTCCAACGCTCGAAAACGTCAAGCGTCCGAAGCCGGCCGCCGTCACCTCCACCGAATACTGCCCCGGCGGCAGCGAGGTGACGCGGAAGCCGCCTTCCCCTCCCGACTCGGCCCGCGCCTCCGCGTTCGTCGTCTTCGAAATCACTTTCACCTGCGCCTTCGCTACAGGTAGCCCTTGGGAATCCACCACCGTACCAATCACGTTGGCACTAATACTCTGCGCGGATACCATCAACGCGCACGCAAGACCGCACAAAAGCAGTCGAATCATAGCCAGTTCTCCTCGGATTTCTAGTTTTCAGAACACACTTCCGCGTTGGCTTACGCCACCGGAGGAGGTCGTTGAAAACGAATCGGAGAATAACCGGGTGTCGGGGCGGTACGGGGCTCGGGAACCTCTACCGGATGCAGCACGACGGCGATTGGCAGCACAACAATCGGCGGCAAAACCACCGAAAAACGAACCGAAACGCTAATCGACGGGGTGACGCAACACGTCGACCCGCTGCAATCGTTCGTCGGTTTCACCACTGTTCCCATGCTCTGCCGTTTGCAGCAGCTATGCCCATTCGCCGACCGCCGACAGCACTCCATGCCCTTCATACTTGGGCCAGACCACATCGCGACCATCGGCATCGACTGCATCAGCAAAAACAGCGCGAGCAGCAGTCCGCTGGAATAGCGGCGCTGGATCGCACGGATAGCTCGACGCATCGACATTTCTTCGAGAGTATCATAGGGCGAGCAAGCTATGACTCGTCGCCAACTCCTTTCCGCCCTACCCGCTCTCGCCTGGGCTGGCCCTACGCCGGGCATTCGCCTCGGCGGCCCCATCTTCTTAAAGTCCAGCGACCCCGTCGAACTTGCCCGCGAGCACAAGCGCCTCGGCTATGCGGCAGCCTATTGCCCCACGGTTCCCCTGGCCGACGCCGCCCGCCTGGAAACGGCCTTCGCGGCGGAGAACGTCATCCTGGCTGAGGTCGGCGCGTGGAAAAACATGCTCGATCCGGACCCCACCGCTCGCGCCGCCAACCTGGCCTACGTTCAGGAACGCCTCGCCCTCGCCGACGCCGTCGGTGCCCGCTGCTGTGTCGACATCGCTGGCTCCTTCAACCCCAAAGTCTGGTACGGCCCCCATAAAGACAACCTCTCCCCCCGCTTCTATGACGCCACCGTCGAAAACGTCCGCAAGGTCCTCGACGCCGTCAAGCCCACGCGCACTAAGTTCGCCCTCGAAATCATGGGCTGGTCCGCACCGGATTCCGCCACCTCCTACTTGAAGCTAATCAAAGCCATCGACCGGCCCGCCTTCGGCGTCCATATTGATGTGTGCAACGCCGTCAACAGCCCCGCCCTGTTCTACAACAACGCCGCTCTTACAGATGACCTCTTCAAACGCCTCAGCCGTTGGATCGTCTCCTGCCACGCGAAAGATCTCGCCTGGCTCCCGGAGATGAACGTTCACTACGTCGAAGTCATCCCCGGCCGTGGCGAAATTGACTACCAAGCTTACCTCCGCGCCATGCAACGCTACGCGCCGGAAGCACCGCTGATGCTGGAGCATCTGAAGACCGCCGAAGAGTATCTCGAAGGAGCCACGTACATCCGTAAAATGGCCGCCGCCGCCCACGTGCCCCTCTTTACATGAGCGTTATCATCACGCTGCTCCTCGGTTGGATCGCCCTCACTGGTGCCCTCGCCTACCTTAACCTGCTCAACGATTTCTCCCGCACCCCATCGCCGGTCGGCTGGTTGGTCCTGTTCATCTTTGTCGTCTCCACCGCGTTTGCCCTCAGCCCCTTCGGTGCCGCGGCCGCGCGCGCCACGCCCATCCCCTGGCTCATCGGCTTCCAATCGTTTCGGATCGTCGTCGAGATCTTGCTCCATCAAGGCTACCTTGCCGGTTTCGTCCCCCCGCAGATGACCTGGGAGGGCCGCAACTGGGACATCCTAACGGGCCTGTCGGCCGTGCCCGTAGCCTACTTCGCCGCCCGCCAAACACTGCCCCGTTGGGCCGCGGTTCTCTGGAACCTGGTTGGCTTCGGTCTTCTCATCAACATCATGGCCGTGGCGATGCTGTCCACCCCCAGTTCGTTCCGGCTTTTCCAAAACGAACCGGCCAACACGTTCATCGCGCAGTTCCCTTATATCTGGCTGCCCACCGTCCTTGTTCCGACGGCCTGGGTGGGCCATCTGCTCCTATTTCGTCGGCTTCAATCCTAGCTCCTTGCGCAGCCGGTTGATGTCGTAAAAGCCATTTCCCTTCCGCCGTTCCCGCTCTTCGCTTTTCTGGAACTCCCGCAGTAAGCCGTCG
>JANODS010000217.1:0-4846 GCA_031412835.1 Acidobacteriota bacterium
CACGTCCAGGATGTGATTCTTGTGGTCGTTTTCCAACACGCCGTATTGAACAAATTCGCCCCCCACGCCCCGCGCGGCAACCACCGAAACTTCGCAGGCAAAATCGACGAGCGCCTCGAGCACGCACTCCTGACCGTTCGCGCGCCGCCAAGCCTCCTCGGCCGCCGACGGAGTATAAAGCTTCGTTTGGCCTTTGCCGTCATAACCGAAACCGGCCGTCTTTAAGATACAGGGCGTCCCCAGCGCCGCAATCGCCCCCTCAAGATCAGCCAGCGAATGGACCTCTCGAAAGGGCGCGAGCGGCAGGCCATGCTGAACCAGAAATCGCTTTTCGCGGATCCGATTCTGGGTTGTGTGAAGGACCTCTCCTCGCGGGCGAACCAGCGAGTACTCACTACAAGCCGCCGCCGTCGCAGCCGGAACATTTTCAAATTCGAAGGTCACAGCCCGCACTTGCGAGGCGAACCGACGCACCGCGTCGAGATCTTCGTAAGGTGCCACAATTTCCAAATCCGCAACCTGGCCGGTCGGCGTGTCCGTGTCCGGAGAGTACGTATGGACCCGATAGCCCATCCGCCGAGCGGCGATAGCAAACATCCTACCCAACTGGCCGCTGCCCAGGATCCCAACCGTACTTCCAGGCAGTATGGGGCGAGGGGTCATGGCAACGATTGCTCTCGAACCATCTCGGAAAGTCCGCGACGGTAGGCGTGGAGCTTTTCCCGCAGTTCAGGACGAGTCGTCGCTAGAATCTGAATCGCCAGCAGAGCTGCATTAATCGCGCCGGGTTTACCGATCGCCAGCGTCCCAACAGGAATGCCTCCAGGCATCTGGACGATCGAGAGTAAAGAGTCCATGCCCTTTAGCGCGTGGCTCTCAATCGGCACACCGAGCACAGGAACCGTTGTTTGCGCCGCCACCATCCCCGGAAGATGCGCGGCACCTCCCGCTCCCGCGATGATGACCTGAAGGCCACGGTCCTCCGCTGTGCGCGAATATTCCGTCAGCAGGTCAGGCGTCCGATGGGCCGAAACCACCTTGCACTCGTGGGTCACCCCGAAATGGGTGAGCATCTCGTCGGCGTGAAGCATGGTATCCCAATCGGATTTGCTGCCCATAATCACGCCAACGAGAATATGCTCCGTCATGCTGGGTTACTGGCCCTGGCCGAGCGAGAAGTCGGAACGGCCATTGAACGTGCAGAGGCTCTCGTACTTAACGAAGTCGTACTTGGCATCCAGTAAAGCCTGCAACTGGGCAATCACTTGAACGTGAGTCACCGGCCCATTCTCCTTCACCGACGACATAAACCGGCAGCGCCACGTGTCGCAAGTCAGCGTGTCCGGAAAACCGTTCGGCCAAACTTTGACACCGCGGTTGGACATCATAACCAACTTCAATCCGTCGATCGCTTCTTTCGATAGAGCATCGCCAAAGGCTTCCGTCGATTCTGGAACCAAGTTGATGAAAATATCAACTCCGATCTGCTCCTTAACTTCCGGAATGTACTTCGAAACCCGGTCAGCTAAGTCCTGAGCCGGACCATTACTGTACCGGACGACCTTTAGCGTTTCGGGCTCCTTGCCAACATTGGCGGCGACGGCTTGCGCGAACTCCTTGGTACCAACCTTTTGCTTCGAAATGCCTTCGGTGAACACGTCGTAGGTATGGATCCCATCCTCAAGTGTCCGAAGCCATGCGTTGTGCACGCGCTCGGCGATATCGGCTTGCCCAATGTGCACCAGCATCATCACGGAACCAAGGAGCAATCCAGACGGATTGGCGAGGTTCTGACCGGCTCGGCGCGGTGCCGATCCATGAATCGCCTCGAACATCGCGTACTTCACCCCAATGTTCGCCGAACCCGCTAAGCCAACCGAACCGGCAATCTGCGCAGCAACGTCGGACAGAATGTCGCCGTAAAGATTCGGCATCACAACCACGTCGAAGATTTCCGGGGTATCGGCCAACTTCGCGGCACCGATGTCCACGATCCAATGCTCGTTCTCGATCTGCGGATAATCGGGCGCAATCTCATCGAACACCTTGTGAAACAAGCCGTCGGTGAGCTTCATGATGTTGTCTTTCGTGAAGCAGGTAACTTTCTTGCGATTGTTCCGCACTGCGTACTCGAACGCATAGCGAACAATCCGTTCACAACCGGGCCGGGACATCAGCTTCAGACACTGGTAAACGTCCTGGCTCTGCCGATGTTCGATGCCAGCATAGGTATCTTCTTCGTTCTCACGGACGATGACAACGTCCATTTTGGGATGCAACGTATCCACGTACGGGTGATAGGCCACGCACGGGCGCACGTTGGCATAAAGACCCAACATCTTTCGGGTGGTTACGTTCAGACTCTTAAACCCGCCGCCCTGAGGCGTGGTGATCGGAGCCTTCAGGAAGACTTTGGTGCGGCGCAGCGACTCGATCGCGCTGGGTTCAATTCCAGAAGAGTTGCCGCGGAGGTAAACCTTCTCGCCGATTTCAATCGTTTCGATATCGAGGCGGGCACCCGCCTCCTTTAGGATATGGAGGGTGGCCTCCATGATCTCGGGACCGATGCCGTCGCCGTGGGCGACTGTGATGGGAGTATTCGTGGACATAAATTGAAACGGTTCGTAACTCTCTACGATAAGTCCCTAGACACCCCAACAGCAACTCTCATCCTGATCGCTGCCCACAATCCGCAATTCTAAAATGGGATGTCGTCGTCGCACACGCCCCCATCACCCTGCTGAACCGATCCAAGGCGTCGGTTGAACACGATGTTCGAATCGTCCCCCCGCGAAATTTTCGAAATCTCCAACTCCAGACCCCGAAGCGAAGCGAGATGCGCTGGCAAACTAGAGAATTGCGGCAAATTCAACCCGCAGAGCGAGAGGTCCTGCTTCACATATTCCAGCGTGTTGTCGGTAATCGCTCGGTACTTCCACAGCAGACGGTTATGAAACGTCGCACCCATGATTCGCAAAGTCCACTTCAGCATCGGATTGCCGCTGCTCTTTGCTTGCGTTAGCTCAACCTTGTCGACCCGAACCTCATAACGTCCATCCGGAATTGCGTTCCAAGTCTCCTGTTCGGTCACGACCTCGTTCTGGTACATCTCGTCAAAAAAGCGAAGATCTACCCGAGAATCGACCATGACACCGTTCATAGCTGCACCACCCGTCGATTGAAATAGACGTCCGTCTTATCGCCCTTGGTGACCTTGCTCACCTCTAGTGCAATCCCCTGCAGCTCTCCCAACCGCCGTCCGAGATGCGAAAAACGGTCAAGCAACAAGCCGCAGGTCAGCAGTTCGCGTTTCGTAAAGCGAATCGTATTCACCGTGATCACGCGGCGCTTCCAGATCATCCGACTGGTCAACTCGCCCGTCGACACCCGCAAGCCATACTTCAAAACCGGGTTGCCGGTCGACGCCAGCCCCAGTTCCAAATCGGTAATCTGAACGCAATATCGTCCGTCGGGTACCTCGCGACTAGTCGGCATCGACGTCGGCTGAGAGCTAAACCTCGGGTTAAATCGGCTAAGATCCATCGGATCATGGACCGGCTCGGGAATGGAATCGAATAGGGAGACGAATTCTGGCATCGCAACTACCTCCGTGCACTACGGAAGCAACTATCGTGCCAAACCTAACCCGTTGAAAACAAGACTCAATCGAAGGCTAATCCCGATTTGGAACAAAATTAAGTCCCGTTTTAGAACGGAACATCATCGTCGCTGATCCCAGCATCAAACGGCGACCCTCCGCCGGAACTCGGTGTCGAAGCAGGACGCGGAGCAGTGGCCTTCGGACCGGACATCATCCGAGGCTCCTGATTGAACCCGGCATCGCCACCACCATCGCCCCCCCGACCGCCGAGGAGAATCACGTCATCGGCCACCACTTCGGTGGAATATTTCTTCTGGCCGTCTTTATCTTCATAGCTCCGAGTCTGCAGCCGCCCCTCAACGTAAACCTGCTTCCCCTTAGTCAGATACGGTGCGACATTCTCGGCGCGCCAAAAGATAACGTTCGACCAGTCCGTGTCTTCCTTCCACTCCCCGGTGGCTTGGTCCTTGTAGCGACGGCTCGTCGCAACAGAAAACCGTGTCATTGAAACGCCCGCCGGTGTAAATTTTGTTTCGGCGTCTTTGCCCAGGTGCCCGACCAGAATCACCTTATTAACGCTACGTGATGCCATAATCCTAGAACTCTAGCATAGCGAACGCCTTGTCAGCGGCCCGACCCAGGACCGTCAATAGTACTCATCAGAAATTCCGATTGTGAAAAAACTAAACTCCCCTGTTGCATCGCCGTGAATCTGGTTCATAATACTGCTTATCCACTGGCTGGCGGTGTACTAGCTGGAAACCCCGTTGTCGCCGTTCAGTTGAGGGAAATCGTGCCGTGAATTTGTGAGGGAAAGTGCGTCGTTTGCTACTGTTCAAACGCGACCCGCTCCGGCCCCTGCTGCTGGTCAGCTTGCCGCTGCTTCTCTGCCTGCCCGCTTCGGCCCAGACTGTCATGAATGGAAACGGTGGTCCCGTGCGTCTCTTCGGCACCGACATGGCGGTCTTTGAAATGAAGGAAGCGCGGCAAGACCTACCCTGCCACGTCACCCCTACCCACAAAGCCTTGGTGGGCTTTGACCTGAAATTCCATTCGGGTTTTGAGGTCACTGTCCCCCTCAAAGAACTGGCGGGCCAGGAAAACCTCCTGACCATTCTCTTTCGCGTCGCCTCGCTCGAATCGCCGGACAACCCCGTCTACTTCACCCAAAAAGTCAGAGTGCCGGAGATCGAGGAAGACGCCAAAGGCGAAGCCTCCCTCTACGGTGGCTTCGATCTCGGAGAA
>JANODS010000218.1:0-4048 GCA_031412835.1 Acidobacteriota bacterium
GGCCTGTGCGCGGTGCCACGACCACAAGTTCGACCCGATTCCGACGGCCGACTATTACGCGATGGCGGGCGTGATGCATTCGACGAACGTACGCGAGGCGGTGGTGGATTCGCCGAGCCGGCGGGCCGAGATCGCCGCAAAGCTCGGGCCCCGAATGGAGGCCAAGGGCGTGAAGCTCGCACTACGGGCCAACGAGGAGTTGTTCCCCTCCTTCGATCAGTGGGGAGCCGAAGGTCAGGCCCTGGGCGTCAGCAACGGCGTGGCAAGCAGCGCTCCGCTCGAAGGCGTCGGGTCGCTAACCTCTCCGAAGTTCAAGATGCCGAGGTTCTATGTCCACGTCCTGTCGCAAGGAACGCCATACAAGAAGCCGCGAGTGGGAGAGGGCGACCTGCGATTGACCCTGGTGGCCGACGACTACAAGAGCACGAGTTGGTTCCCGCTGGGGGTGGCGGGGTTCACCTGGAAGACAGCGCGGATGACGCTGTCGCACGGGCGGGAGTGCTATTTCGAACTGGTCGACCGATCACGAACGGGGTACCTGGGAGTGGCCGCGATTGTGATCTCCGACCACGCGACGCCGCCGGGGATCTTGGAAAATGCGTCGTTGGCGAAGCCGGGTTCGGTGCCGGAGTTGCCGGGTTCGACGTTCGCGCTGATCAGCCAGGACGAGCACCCCGGCAACGTGAAGGTGCATGTGCGAGGGAGCCATCAGACGCTGGGGGCCGAGGTGCCGCGAGGGTTTTTGAAAGTGCTGGGGGGCACTGCGAAAGTGGCGGACGGGGCGAGTGGGCGGCTGGAGATGGCGGAGTGGTTGACCGGGGATGCGCGGGCGTTGCTGGCGCGGGTGATGGTGAATCGGGTGTGGCGCCACCACTTCGGCAAAGGACTGGTGGGGTCGACGGACAACTTTGGTTTGCTGGGCGATCGGCCAACGAATCGGGGGTTGCTGGACGGATTGGCGCAGCGGTTTATCGCTTCGGGTTGGAGTTTGAAGGCGCTGCATCGGGAGATTTTGTTGTCAGAGGCCTATGCCCGCACGGTGCCGGTGAAGCGGTTGGAGGCTGAGGCGATTCGGGATTCGATGTTGCTGCTGTCGGGTCGGTTGGACGCGACGCTGTACGGGCCGAGCGTGATGCCGCATATCAGCGCGTACCAGAATGGGCGTGGGAAGCCGCCGTCGGGGCCATTGGATGGCGATGGACGGCGAAGCATTTACATTCAGGTGCGGCGGAATTTCTTGACGCCAATGTTCCTGGCGTTTGACCATCCGCTGCCGATTTCCGCCATCGGAAACCGGAGCGCAAGCGTGGTGCCCAGCCAGGCGTTGCTGCTGCTGAACAATGAGTTCGTTTTGGGCCAGGCGAAACTGTGGGCGCAGCGGACGATGCGGGAGGGCTTGGGGCCGGAGGATTTGACTCGAGCTTTGTACCGGGCGGCGTTTGCGCGCGAGCCGAAAGTGACCGAGCAGACGGCGGCGCTGGACTACCTGCGCCAGCACGGGGACAACGAAGAGTCGCGGGCCGATTTGTGTCACGTCTTGTTCAATACAGCGGAGTTTAGCTATGTTCAGTAGGCGCGAGTTTGTGGCTCAGATGGCGATGGCGCTGCGGGCACCGCACTATGCGGCCAAGGCGAAGTCGGTGATCTTTCTTTACATGGACGGCGGACCGTCGCAGATGGACACGTTTGACCCGAAGCCGCGGCTGAATCAAGAAGACGGCAAAGCGCTGCCGTTTCGACCGCCGACGACGGTGTTCAACATTTCGGATAAGATTCTGGGCTCGCCGTTTGCGTTCCGTCAGTACGGGCAGTCAGGGACCCCGGTCAGTGAGTTGTTTCCGGAAACAGCAACGTGCGTGGACGACCTCTGCGTGATTCGGAGCATGGTGGCCGACCACTCCGAACACACGGCGGCGAACTATTTTCTGCATTCAGGCAGCGGCTTTCAAGGGCGACCGAGCATGGGCGCGTGGGTGAACTACGGGCTCGGCAGTGTGAGCGATAACCTGCCGGGGTTCGTCGTGTTGGAAGCCGGACTGATACCCCCCGGGGGTATTGATTGTTTCGGCGCTGGATTTCTGCCGGCAAGCTATCAGGGGACGATTTTCAAGCGCGGCGCGACGCCGATTGCGGACTTGGAGCCGCCCGCCGAGGAGCGGCCAAAGCAGCGGGATAAGCTGGCGCTGCTGGCGCAGTTGAACGCGGGCTTCGGCGGTTCGACCGAGGTGGACGCGTTCATGAAGAACTACGAACTGGCGTTTCGCATGCAGGCGGCGGTGCCGGATTTGCTGGAGTTGAAGGGCGAAACCGAGGCGACGAAAAAGCTGTACGGGATGGATGAGGACATCACGTCGGAGTTCGGGCGGCAGTGTCTTCTCGCCCGGCGGATGGTGGAACGCGGCGTTCGGTTTATCGAACTGCTGACGCCGGCGCGGCCGGGGTTGGACCGGTGGGACCAGCATAGCGGGATCGAGAACGGCCACCGGATCAACGCCAAGGGGGTCGACAAGCCGATAGCGGGACTGTTGAAAGATCTGAAGGCGCGGGGGTTGTTGGGGGAGACGCTGGTGATCTGGGGCGGGGAGTTTGGACGGACGCCGTGCGCGCAGATTCCCGAGAATGGCCAACGAAGCAAGGTGGGGCGGGATCACAACCCGTATGGGTTTACGATGTGGATGGCCGGGGGCGGGGTGAAGCCGGGCATCGTGCATGGGGCAACGGATGAGTATGGCTACTTCGCGGTGGAGAACAAAGTGCATATGAACGATCTGCACGCGACGATGCTACATTTGCTGGGCTTGGACCATAAGCGGCTGACGTATCGATATTCCGGGCGGGATATGCGGCTGACGGATGTGGCCGGGAACGTGGTGAAGGAGATTCTGGCGTAAACTGAGAGTTCATGCTTTGCGCCGGAATTGTCGGCCTACCCAACGTAGGCAAAAGTACCCTTTTTAACGCGTTGACCCAGAGCCGGAAGGCGATGGCGGCCAACTACAGATTTTGCACGATCGAGCCGAACAACGGCATGGTGACGGTGCCGGATGATCGACTGGAGGTGCTGGCGAAGATCAGCGGCTCGCAGAAAATCGTGCCGAGCGTTTTTGAGTTTGTGGATATTGCGGGGCTCGTGAAAGGCGCGAGCCAGGGCGAGGGATTGGGCAACCAGTTTCTGGGCCATATTCGCGAAGTGGATGCGATTGTGCAGGTGGTGCGGTGTTTTGAAAACGCCGACATTGAGCATGTGATGGATTCGGTGGACCCGATTCGAGACATCGAAGTGGTGGATACAGAACTGATTCTGGCCGACCTTGAGAGCGTGCAGAAGCGGCGGCAGCGAAACCTGAAGGCGGCAAAGTCAGGCGATAAGAAGGCGGCGGCGGAGAACGAACTTCTCGACCGGTTGGAGCCGCATTTGAGCTCTGGGAAGCACGCGTTTTCGCTGGAGATGACGGCGGAGGAACGGGCGCTGATGAAGCCGCTGTTTTTGCTGACGTTCAAGCCGACATTGTTCGCGTGCAACGTGGCCGAGGGGGATTTGGCCAATCCGGAGGGGAACCCGTGGGTGGGCAAGGTCCGGGAGTTGGCGGCGCAGCATCACGGTTGCGAAGTAGTGGTCGTGTCGGCGGAGATTGAAGCCGAACTGATGAACTTGTCGCCGGAAGAGCGGGCAGAGTACCTGGAAAGCTTGGGTGTGAAAGAGGGCGGCGCGGGGAGTTTGATTCGGGCGGCGTACCACTTGCTGGGGCTGCGGACGTATCTGACGACGGGAGAGAAAGAGACGCGGGCGTGGACGATTCATACGGGCGACAAGGCACCGCAGGCGGCGGCCGTGATTCACTCGGACTTCGAAAAAGCCTTCATCTCCGCTGAAACCATCTCCTACAGCGACCTAGTGGAGCTAGGCAGTTTCGCCGCGGCGCGGTCGGTGGGCAAGCTGCGGACGGAAGGGAAAGAGTATGTGGTGCAGGATGGGGATGTGATGGAGTTTAAGACGTTCGTTTAGCCTCGGGTCTCCGCAATGGGCCATCCGGCGATCGAAAGTTTG